>NZ_JCACKG010000082.1:0-16879 GCF_059505265.1 Myxacorys chilensis
GTCACGACACCGCTGAGTCTAGCTTTTCTACACTGACAATGAAACAGCCCTGCCAACGGGCGATAACCCCAGTACCCTATCATTGCACCAAGAATAATCAGCAGCAAAACGAGCCATAGCTCATGGCGTTGACCTCGAGCGGCGCGAAACTCTGGGATTTGTTGCAGGTGTTCGATCAAGCTCATGGGAGTGAAGCCAAGTCACAACACTGCTCAGTTTAGTTTTTCTACACTGACCTTAAACAGCCCTGCCTGTTCAAGTGAATGTCTAAATAAAATGTGGAGTGTTTCAATTCAAGCAGCAGCTCGAAAGCCACTGCTACCTCGATCGGGTCAACACGATCGAAGGCATTTGGGGTTTCAATTCAAGCAGCAGATCGAAAGCCACTGCTACCAGCACCAGCACCAGCCAAATCCGTCTTATCCTCTGAAAGTTTCAATTCAAGCAGCAGCTCGAAAGCCACTGCTACTTTTAAACCGGCATCGGGTGGAAGTTGGCAGACAGAGTTTCAATTCAAGCAGCAGCTCGAAAGCCACTGCTACGTCATCAACAATGAGGAGGGCGCAATTTCGATCCTGTTTCAATTCAAGCAGCAGCTCGAAAGCCACTGCTACAGCCGAAAGGCAAACTCACGGACCGCACGTTTAATGTTTCAATTCAAGCAGTGAGCGTAGCACTGCTGACGTTTTGGTTTCAATTCAAGCAGCAGCTCGAAAGCCACTGCTACCGCGATCATGGTCTGAAGCAAAGTTCTCTGTCAGTTTCAATTCAAGCAGCAGCTCGAAAGCCACTGCTACCGGCGATTTTGGCGCGCACAGCTCTTTCTTCGTTTGTTTCAATTCAAGCAGCAGCTCGAAAGCCACTGCTACTTCTTCGACACGAAAGCCAATCGCTATCGCTACAAGGTTTCAATTCAAGCAGCAGCTCGAAAGCCACTGCTACAACACGTTTACAGATGCCTCCTCCCCTGGATTGTGTTTCAATTCAAGCAGCAGCTCGAAAGCCACTGCTACAACACGTTTACAGATGCCTCCTCCCCTGGATTGTGTTTCAATTCAAGCAGCAGCTCGAAAGCCACTGCTACCAGACGAAAGTGATCGGTCGAGCACTTTTGAGATGTTTCAATTCAAGCAGCAGCTCGAAAGCCACTGCTACGCGATCGTGCGGCTGATGCAACCACAGCGCTGAAAGTTTCAATTCAAGCAGCAGCTCGAAAGCCACTGCTACGCAGTCGGTCACGCCATCCCCGCCCGACTCAGGTAAGTTTCAATTCAAGCAGCAGCTCGAAAGCCACTGCTACATGAATATGTCGATCGCCTGGCTCAGGTCGCGCCGTTTCAATTCAAGCAGCAGATCGAAAGCCACTGCTACCTGGGTCATCCGAGATGGTGAGGCCGAACTGACGCCATTTGTTTCAATTCAAGCAGCAGCTCGAAAGCCACTGCTACCCCATGCTTGCGTCGCAGATGTGCCCGATATTCGGCGTTTCAATTCAAGCAGCAGATCGAAAGCCACTGCTACCTTTCGCGATCGTCGCGCTGCCAGCGGAATACTGGTTTCAATTCAAGCAGCAGCTCGAAAGCCACTGCTACCTATGATATCCGCTCTTGGCCGTTACATCACCTTGTTTCAATTCAAGCAGCAGCTCGAAAGCCACTGCTACTGGATGAGGTGATCGCAAGTCCGTATAATTCTGCGTTTCAATTCAAGCAGCAGCTCGAAATCCACTGCTACCGGCGGGCAATCGTCGTGTTCGTCGTTTCAACGTGTTTCAATTCAAGCAGCAGCTCGAAAGCCACTGCTACGCGGACTCAGCCCAGACAATGGAGACCTTGATCAAGTTTCAATTCAAGCAGCAGCTCGAAAGCCACTGCTACTCGAACTCGCGAGCAGACTTGTTCATGAAGATTCCAGTTTCAATTCAAGCAGCAGCTCGAAAGCCACTGCTACCAGAACTGCAAGCGGCGCACGAGAGCGGCGTTTTGTTTCAATTCAAGCAGCAGCTCGAAAGCCACTGCTACCGCGAGAGCCAAAAAAACCATGCTAGCAATAGTTTCAGGGATCGATTGCGCGAAGCCTGAAACAAGTTGTCATTCTTACACAATATTACACAACCAAATTCCATTACCTTCCAATTAATTAATAGGAGCGCGGCACATTCATTGTCAAAAAAAGCCCAACTCATTGCCCAGTAAAGCATTCAGCTAACTAAACCAAAACCCCATCACAAACACCTACCCATCCGCGCTCTGCTCGTCGATAAATTCGTCCCAGTATTTCAAGATCAATTGCCTTACTCGGCTCCCCCGCCCCTTTAACTTCCTTGCAATCTCAGCTTTTTCAATCGGCAATGTGCATGAAAAAGTCACTGGAACCGTAACCTTTTTCCCCACAAATTGAGTACGCTTCGACCCCTCACTACGACCAATTCCAATGCCCTTAGCCTCACGTTTAGCCACCGCCACCTCCCATTAAATGATTGGCTAGCACATTTCAAAGCACCATATCAGCACCCCAATCATAATCACCGCACCATACGTAGAAACCATCTACCTCGTCTATGTCATTAATATTTTTATCAAATCGTGATTTAGAAACCCCGACCGTGAAACCTTGCAACGCCCTAAAATCGCGGCTTGATAGCGCTCTATCAAATTCCATCGCATGATGAGGCACCCGGACCAACACACTGACCTGCTCATCAATCAGCTTAAACGCTTTCGCAACACCTTCAATCTCAAGTCGATTGAGCTTTGGAATGATCTCCAACTCATCTGTGTTAGACGATAAATAGAGCCTTTTTGAATAAGCCTTGATACAGTCCGGCGATTGCAAGTCCTCGCCAACATCCAACCGTTGCTGAGTAATCCGAATGCGTTGCTGATATTCTGGTGCCGTTGGGTAATGCAACTCTGAGGAGAAGATTCGCAACACCCCTTCCGGGTTCTTACCTTCTCGATTTACTCGCCCTGCTGCTTGAATAATTGAATCGAGCCCAGCCATCATGCGATACCCGATGGGAAAATCGAAATCTACCCCAGCCTCGACTAGCTGAGTCGCACACAGCACCATTCGATCACCATCCTCAAGTCCGCGCTTAACATCATCAATAATCTCGCGTCTGTGAATTGGGGGGCAAAGAGCAGTCAGCAACATGGCTTTCCGATGCGCTCGATAAGCATCACGAGCCGCCGCGATCGTGTTGCACACAATTAGCGCTTGATGATGGTTATAAGCGGCGATTTGGAGCCAGCTCATTTTGCCCATCACCTCATATCGCACCCGTTGAAACTCCTTAAAGTAGTAGCCAGGCTCAGCAATCACCGGGGTAATATTGGCGCAAAATTTTGCATAATCTGGCTGCGATGCACTCGATAAAATCACCACACAGCCCCAATGAGCCGCCAAAATCTCTAATGACTCCATCACAGGCTCTAAAACATTCGTGGGAATCGTATGAGTTTCATCGAGAAAGATCACCGAGTTAACCACACTTGGCAACTTCCGGCATCGTCGAGGAGAACTCTCAAACAAGCTCTCAAGAAACTGCACAGCCGTAGTCGCTACGATCGGGTGTAACCAACGCTCTCCAGCTATTTTGTGTTCATACGCTTCAGATTTGGGATCAAAATTAGAGTGATGCTCCAAGACATTTTCACGTCCTAATGCCTTCGCTAGCACTGAAGCATTTTGTTCCAAAATAGAAATAAACGGAGCAACGTAAATCAACCGATCTTTGTTTAGCCGACTCGCAAGATCAAGCGCAAGTTGAGCACCTGAGAGAGTTTTTCCACAACCGCAGGGGGCCGTTAAATCAAAGACACCCCCTCCATTTTGCAGCGGCACTGTTTGGGCGAATTGACGGCACTCATCATAGAAACGCTTTCGAGCCAGGTCTACTAGCGAAGTCGCAGAGAATTGAGCAACGTGAGCCGCTAGTTGATCTCGCAGAGCCACGATTCCTGTAAACTCAGCAGCGGGTAAAGTGCCCTCAAATTGAGCGACATCAGATCGATCGCCATCGATCAACGCTCCAAACAAAATGCGAATCAACATCGAGAGGTGAGAACCACTTTCGCCATAGGTGGTCAGCACTTGTTCGATAGTGATATCCAACGCTGAAGGAAGAAACTCAGGAGGCGTTTGAGCGATCGCTGCCGCGATTTCATCGCGATGGAGTTTTAGAACCCCTTCGAGTTGATTAAAGTCATATAACCCTCGATGATGCCCTGCAACACAGAGAGCAATCATATTTCCTAACGCCCCTAGCTGCTCGGTTGCCCAAAATGCACCCGCTTGAGCATGGCTTGGATGGTTCGTTGAAGCTTCTCCAGTAGCGATCGCATTGATCCACGCCTGCCATTGCGGATTATATTTGCCAACATCATGCAGTAAGCCAGCAACTCGCCCAAGCTCAGATAGATTGATAGGAAGCCTCGCGATCGCTTTCTCACTCACCCCTTGTAAGTGAGAAGACAGCCGTTGTCCTGGACGGGCGATCGGCGGATTCATGCGAAAACATCTCGCAGCCGTGTCATCGTCACCCCCTTGGGAGCATCAGCGATCGCGATTTTATAGTCCTCGATCGATCGAGGAGCCTCAGCCTCCGTCTTGATAGCCAATGCAGCTTGTAAATCCTCTGTGCGAGCGCTGCCAAACTTACTTTCATGGGTATACACCAGGACATCGCGCAAAATCATTCGCCCTCGCATTGTTGAAGGAGTGAGTTCAAGGTGAAGCGCTAGCGCTTTCCAAAACTTTTCCAAATCTTCAGCACTGATGGGATTGCCCTGCGCCTTGGCAAGAGCAGCACTGTAAGTACCCATCGTGGTGTAGAGGGCATAAGGCACACGGAACTGAGCACCCTGGTTTTGGTTGAGTCCCTCTTTCTCAGGCGCTTTCTCAGTCGCTCCAGCGCAACGGGTAATCCCATCCCGGCGAATCTCGATTGGGCTCACCGATCGGGCAGTATCAATCTGAATCGCCCCTGTCACCTGTCCGCCATTTCCAATCTTGGTAATTTGAGTCAGCACCGCACCAAACAACCGCACATCGATAAAACGCTCAAAAATCAGCTGCCGCGCTGATTTAGCGATGTCACTTTTATTTTTACCATTTGCCTTCTCAGCGTCAGCAAGGGCAGCAAGTTGAGGCGCGTCAAGTGCTGTGCCACTGGCAATGTAGAGAGACTCATCAAACAGTAGGGATAGTGAATCTCGGATACGTCGTTTGATGCAACCAGGGGAAACAATGCCCCGCATGTCGATCGGGTCTTGCCGAGGTTCACCCCCGTTATCAGGATCGCCGTTGGGATTGCCATCCGTCACATCAAAAACCATCACAAAGTCGTGACGAACATCGGGATTAGAAATCACTGAGAGAGCTTGAGTTTCCATGATTAATAGTTAAAAAATGGTGTTGTCGGATTACAGAAGCGTTTCGGTTGAAAAATTGAAGAGGATTGATTTAACTCTTTGACTTCTCGACGGCCACTCGAACCGCATGAGATTCTGCTTGATATCCAGCCAGAAATAGCTGCTTCTCGGTAACGGTGAAGGTTTTAGGTAGCGTAAACAGCGCATCGTCCTCCAGCTTGTAGAGTTCAGCAATCCGCTGAACCTGAAAGTCGTAATTTTTAGCAACCTTGGAGTAGCTAGGAACTAGCGCCATTGCTCGCGTGAGGGCAATGGCTGGCATCGACAAAAAGGTGTTGTACAACCGATCAATATTCGTTTTTCCCTCATACCAACCGTCGGTTCGATTGTGAGATAACCGCTCAAGGGTACTGTAGAGTTGTCCGGCACGGTAGGCGCGGGTTTCTGATAGTGAAAGGGTGCTGAGATTCATCGTTTTTGTGTAGATCAATAAGTTAAGTAGCGCAAAATGGACTCGATTTGGAGGTGCCAACATCACCCTTTGCAGCAACCGAGGACTGAAGGAACTTGGCAGAGATGCTCCGTCGATCGCATAGCGGACCAAAGCATCCACGTCCGCACTCAGAGCATCTTTCGCCCCTCCTGGCTGCAAGCATTTTGCTAACGTCCACACCCCATAAGCTTTACCACCCTGCGCCAGTTGGCGTTCGATGAACTGTGTCGTGTTGCTCATAACACTGCCAACGGTGCGGTCAGTGATGGCATCTAGAAAGGGCCGCCCTTTGCTTGGTCTAGCCCGAATCAGGTAGAAAGCCGTCGTATCCATCTGCTGAGAAGATAGCCCAGTTTTGAAGATGCTAGACAGGTAAGCTTTCACGTCAGCAGGTTGAGCCGGGGCATCCTCAGCAGCCAGCAATTTAGATATCATTACAGACCGCCCCGGAATGCCTTCGCACCAATAGAGGTAGTTAGATTGATCACAGCGAAAGCAGTTGTCTGGTGATGCCAAAAGTGCCGACAGCATGGTATTTGCAGCACTGTAAGCTCCGACAGAAAGATTTGCGTAGGAGATATCACCCTTACCATCTAGTTTGCTGCTGTAGCTGCGCGTAGAGCTATTCTGCGCCGATGTGAGCGCAAGTGCTTTGCCACCCAAAAACTTAATCCCTCGAAAGTTTGCGGTCAAGATTTCGTCTACATCAGTGACGGTACATCGTCCCGGTTTAGTACTTGGAGACGCTCCATAAATTCCCCAAAAATCTTGAATACTAGAGTAGTCGTGGACGTAGGTGGGATTGGTTTCGTAGAGGAAGACGGCGCGTAATTTTGCTGGGCTTGGAGACGACCTAGATTCCTCGGTCCTTAGCCAGGTCGCCATGTCAGGATGATCGGTGATAAAGGCCTCTGACCCTAATTCAGCAAACTTTAGAATGGCAGCGATCGCGGGTTCAGCAGTCTGAGCAAATGCTGTTTGATGTAACTCTACAAACGCTGTTTGGCATTTCTCACCATTGGCCCCTAGACCAAACAAATATTCAACGCTTTCAGATGCAATGAGGCTGTTACCGGGGAAGTTTCGTTTAGAAGAATCTGGCACTGCTAGTTTGTTCGATTTCTTGTCTAGAGTTTCGACAGAAATTGCCTTGCCATCAGCGTTTAATGTAATTGCGTAAGAAATCGTTAATGTGTTGTAACCCTCTGACCGCAATGTTAAACCATGATTCGATTTAGATAAGTTATACAGTTCTCTCAGCATTGCTAAAATGTCTCATATTCATAGTCTGGAACAGTAATCACGCTGTTTTTAGCGATTGCTCTAAATTGATTGAAATGAGGATCAATCCCAACTAATTCACCCTTCTGCGTAGGTGATACAGCCGTATATTTAGACTTAAGGTTAAGCTGCGGTTGGAAGTACCAAGGCATATACCCAAAATCTTGGTTAATCAGTACCGCTGGTTCCCGTCCATCGTCCCATTGAACCGTTGCAAAGTGCTCACAGGTGCCCATCACAGGCTGTTTGAAAAACTTTCCTCGGTCAATCCGATCTCTAAATACGCCTAAATGTTTGTTGGGGTTGCCATCAAGCGCGACAATCTCTGCACTGATTCGATAGCACACGTCTCGTAGTTCTGTGCATCGACGCTGCATTCTCGCGTCTCTGTCTCGAATATCAATACTCTTATCGCTAGAACGATCGATGTGGTTATAGGTGATTGGAACGACTTTAATTGGAGACATGATAGTGATTGCTCGAATTCGCCACCAAAACTCAGGCTTCCAATAAATGGCACTAAGAATACCAACTGCCGCGGTGGGAGTGATAACTGGGTACGTTTGGGGATCAGCTTTCAACTCAGGCCGGGTAAAGCGAGCACCCTTACCAATAATCAGGATTTCTCTCATATTTCCAATCCAATTTATACAGTAATAGTTATCTCTATCTCACCTCAATCGCTACAGCCATGAACGATATCTCATCTACCGCTTCCATTGAAGCTCTAATCATCTTCGACAGATGCAAACTCAGGTTGAAGCATAAGCAATATAGTGCGTTTGTACTTAAAATACACGAATTATTTCTCAACAGCAAGACAAACGAGAAAAACCCTCAGTTGTTGGCAGGGCCTGATGGTTTTTGTTCCATTTCAGTCATCTCTCAATTAACGGTTGTGTCGCAAATACTTTTTAGTGACGAACGGAGTATCTCGTTCGCGTTCCGTTAAGCGCTAATTCCAAAGAGTTCTTCGATAAACTTTCCTTGAGACACACTGTCCCCTTGGCTAATTCCCTTCACTTGTCCTTTGCGAATCATACTCATCGCTTCGATGCCTCTTAAGGTTCGTCTTGCCGTATTGAACGACCCAAATCCCATCATTGGCTTTGTCAATCGCTTGATGTTGCGATGATCCTGCTCGATGATGTTATTTAGGTACTTGCTCTGGCGCAATTCCGTCTCTGCTGCCAGTGTTTCATCGGCTTTCAGCGCTTCGACTGCCACTGGGTAGGCAGCGTTCTTGTCCACCGTAATCACTCGCGGTTTTTGAGTGTGTTTCGCTTTCAGCACTTTCCGAAAAAAGCGTGCGGCAGCCTTCCCATCTCGCTTCGCGCTCAGCATGAAGTCCAACGTGTTACCCATTGAATCCACGGCACGGTAAAGATATTTCCACGCTCCTTTCACTTCGATGTAAGTTTCGTCTACTCGCCAGGAGTCATTCGTGGGATTCAAGAACGGACGGATACGTCTGTCCAGTTCTGGCGCGAATTTCAAAACCCAACGGTTGATAGTCGAATGATCCACCTGAATTCCTCGCTCCGCCATCATTTCCTCCAAGTCTCGATAGCTGAGGGAATAACGACAATACCAGCGCACATTGGGCAAGATGATTTCAGGCAAAAAGTGCCGCCATTTGAACAAGGAGTCAGTCGTCATTTGAAACAAGGCTAGAGAAATTTAGGTCCCCCACCTTATCATTTCTTGCGACACAACCTCATTTCTTGCGACACAACCAACGAGCGTTGGTATCTTTGGCGAACCGGATGCAGCAGTCTAACGACCCCAATCAGCAGCGACAGTTAACCTCTCACTCAGCACCAGTGGTGTTAGAGAGTTCGCTGCATTGGGGTTGTTAGACGGTGCCAAGCCAATTACTTTGAAACCTTTGTTTTAACATTCCAAGTTCCAGAATTACCATCTGAGGCTTGAAAATTGCCTTCTGCGACGATGATCTGGTTGTTCTGCCTACGTAATTTCCCATCGAATATTTGTGTATGGGCTGATCCTCGGAAGGAATGATCAGCAAAACATGTAAATGCAATTCGATTGGCAGACGGGACAATGTGACCAGTACATCGCATAAGAACGCTATTGGCTAGACGAGCACCTTGTCCTGCTGCTGTAACAGAACCATCACGTTCAATTTTGATTCCAAAGCTTCTACCTTTCCCTTGCTTTGAAGAGTACGTACCAGTATATTCCCCTTGATATAGGCTTACTAAATTGCTTGCATGGTTGCGACGCGATACTTGATTGTTTCTAATAGGATCTGTTTTAACAGGCTGTTGAGGTGTGCTAACAGAATCTGTTTTAACAGGCTGTTGAGGTGTGCTATGAGATCTACCTACGTAGTATCCTCCAATCGCTGGCAAAGAAATTAAGCCTAGCAAAAATAGACGGCCTAACAACCCTTTGATACGCTTACAAGCTTCTGATTCTGGTCCGACAATTTCGAATTCTTTGAATTCTGGAGCCATAGTTCTTGCTCTTTAGATGTCTATGAAGTTTCTGAACTGGAAGTAAAGTAAGTCTAACTATTCACAAATTTGAACTAAGCCTAAAACTGCGATTAACTGACACATACTTATGATGTCAGTTGCGAGTAATTAGGAAAAGGTTAGAACAAGGTCAGATACACCTACAGGTATCCCGGAAGCGCTGTCTCAACAGATAACCTCAAGTAGTCTAACTAATTATTGGAAAGACTATTTCTCCCTAATTCCGGCATTTGGAACATTAGATCGACTAGTGTTCCGCATATTATCTCTCGACAAGGCAATTAGACGGAAAATTTCAATATTTCTTCTCAAAGAAAGCTTGTACTATTCTGTCTAAGATCCCATTCAACAGAACTCGGTTGATGAATAGGAGCAGGCAACATGAAAACGTCGCCGAAAACGCTTTTAGGCCAAGTACGCGATGCGATTCAAGTGAGATACTACTCTTACCGCACTGAAGCCAGCGATCGCGCTGTTTGTCTTGCTTAGGGGCATAATCTAAACCAATTCTCCATGCTCCATTCCCTCAATGGCTCAACAACCATCGCCCCTTACCATTCGCCCTAAGAAGCTCTTGATCGCACTGCTAATCTCGCTGACAGCGCTTGGTGTCCTAGCAGTAGCGACCACGGTCTTCTACCACCCCGTAATGGTTTGGCTCAATCACGGAGACTGGTGTGCTGATGTGAATTCAGTTGGCAAGGTACAGGCAGTTCACTATGGAGCCGCCGAGTGCGATTGACCGAACAGATGAGAGGACACTGTTAAGGTTTCCAAGGTTCTTTTTGCCTAGTGCCCAACCACACCCCTAGGCAGAGCAGCGCAAAGAAAATCACCGCAATCAAGGGGCGATCGCCCGCATTAGTGAAGCCAGAATCACGAGCAAGATCAGCAGCATCGGCAATAGTTTCAGAACATGCATTTCTGAGGCGGCTTCTCCCCCTGAGCGGTTCGACTCCAAATCAAAGTAAGATCTTCCTTGTCCAGCTTTGACTGACTCAACTGAGGCTTATCCTGTGAAATCCGAAAACAATGTCCCCATTGAACATCAGAACGTTCCAGCAGATCATCAGGGGCTGCATAGCTTTCTGTACGGTTCTGATGATGAGCATTGTTCAATCCCTTCACCAACAGCCCCGGTAAATGATGAATCCGAAGTGGTGCCAGTAGAAACTTGGCGATCGCTGATCAACAGGATCAAGGTTGCTGGGGTATATGCCGTTTTAGATGCCGATTGCCAGACCCAGTACATTGGCTATTCACGGGATGTGCAGCAGTCTTTGGAGGGACACATCGCCCAAAATGGGGTTGAAGTCTGCGCATTTATACGAGTTCAGACGTTTAAGGTTCCGAAGCGCCAGGCGATGGAAGCCCTGCAAAATGAGTGGATTGCCGCGCTGGATCAGATTCCGCCTGGGAATCAAGAGGGACAAGGAACATGGGCAAGGACAGTTGGCGAGGCATCTCGAGCAACTCAGTCAGCCTTTGAGCGGAATGCTTACGAGGACAAAAAGCTCAAGTTACGCAAGGCAATGGCAGATACGACCCTCGTCCATGAATTAGAGAAGGGCGAGACGCTGGATGATGCAGAGGCTGAGCGTCGGCGGAACTTAGAAACAGCGATTGAGAATGATGATTGGAGCGCAGTGGTTGAGTCTTAAAAGTTCTGGTAGCGGCTAGACATGGTGATGCTCCGAAGGATCGCCCATCAACTCGAAATACAGCTAGAGCCGCTTCCAACGGGAGGCGGTTTTTCATCGGCAATTGACACAAAATAGACGACTAGGCACTTAAAGCCGTTACTGGGTAAGAGCTTCCCCCTTACTTTTTTCGTACTCATCTCTGATGGTCTGTTTAGTCTCAGCATCGACTGAGCCATGCATCGCCTCACTGAGTTTGACCCACCATAGTTTCAAGGTTGTGGGTGAGAGCTTCTCTTCCAGCTTCAGAACCCTCTCACTCTGCTCTAGAATCGCCTCTAGTCCGTCTGTGTCGAAGCTATCTAGTCCGCTAACCTTAATCTCTTCTAGGACTGCTTCGTCCTTGATTCCGAAGGAGATTGCAACGTGCTTTAAGACTTCCTCATAGCCTTGGATTAGGTTCTGGCCGTAGGACTTCATCGCCAGATTGACCTGCACGTAGTCGAGCGCTTTCGATATGCCGCTCTGCATGAGGGCTTCACGACTGGCTGAAATGTTTCCCATTGCGACGATCGCTTTGATTTGAAACTCAATCTTGTCGAGCACGAACTCTGAGATGGTCTGCAAGGATGAGCCGCTCGCTTCAGCAAACTTGAAGTCCTTGGCGATCAAGATATGGGCGTTACTCGATTTGATATCTTGCAGCCCCTCGTCAGGGTCGGAGAAAGTCATGCTGGGGTCAGAGTCAGGCAATGGGTCACGCGGGGTCAAAACCCTTTGGACGTAGCCAGCGGTCACAGCACTATCCGTCCAAGCATTCTCAATTTCTAAGTGCTGACGACTCTTCAGGTAAGCAGCATTACAGACCCACTGCTCTTCTTCGATCGGCATATAGACGATGGGGCACTTTCCTCTACCGTGAAGAAGCGGATAGCCATGTGTGATTTGGATCTGAGGTACGGAGACTGGCGAGGCATTCTTAGTTGACTCCGGCTCATAGATGCTGCGAGCGCTGACGATGTTGCCTGTTGAGTCCAACTCGATGTATGCCTCGTACCGAGCGATCGAGGTATCGTCGATCATCCAAATCGCTTTTAACTTAGGAGGGCTGTAAGGCGAAGTCTCACTAATAATCTGACGGGTCTTAATGAACTCAACCTCGTTGTCTCGCAAACTCCAGTTGAGGACTTGCATGGGGTTGAATAAGGTAACGTGAGTGCGAATCCCTAACAGCTCTTCTTGCAGTTTGTTTTGGGGTTGGATGCCCGGAGCCGTGCGATCAACGAATGCCCAGCATCGGCCAAAGGCAATTTGAGTTCGGAAGATCTTTGATAAGAGGGCTCGCTCATCCCGCCGCTTGCCGTCTGTCGCACCTCTGAAGTTGTCCCATTGATCGCCTTCAACGCCGCTAACGTGATATGGGGCGGAAGTAAGCCGCGTGGTCAAATCCTGCACCGAGCCGCTGAGTAGTGGCGTGTAGGAGAATTTCTTCAACCTCAATTGATAGAGGTCTTCAGTCTCACCGGGTCGCCGGGTAATATACTGCTCGCGCTTTGCAGCAAGCTCATGCCCGCCGACGAGCAAATCTTTAATCTGCACCCAAATGGGCATGAGCTGATCGTATTCTTCGTGGCGGCTCTCAAGCAGGGCAAGATCGATTCGTTCGGGATGGTCAAACATTTAGGTCGGATTTTGGGGCTCCTATTACTTGGGAATTCCAATGCGGGGTGTTGCATAAGAGGAGCCAAAAGTAGCTGCGAGCTTTAGCAGCTAAAGGTTTGGGGGTGTTGCGTAAACTACGGGAATCTCCGCAGAATGCGCTGCGAAGCTAGAGCGGCTTCCTGACAGCGACGCTCCCCTTAGTAAGGCCTGAAGACTGCCAAAATGTCTTGTAGAGGCTTGCAGGGGCGAATGAGAGTAGATTCGCTGATATGGGGCAGAACGATGAATCGCACGTCGAATGCAAAATAGAGGGCTTTAAGACCCCTGCACTATTTTCACTTTCAAAGTATCAAGCCTATATACAGCAAGCGTTTGGAGCACTCCATTTTGAAAATGGAGTGAAAAGGGGAGGTGGTGGAAGAAGCACGGGTTGGACTGACTCAGAAAGAAGTTGCTGCGGCGTAGAATACTGGATGAGTGTTTGAGTTTGGAGAAAGGGCGTTAGTGACGCAAAAGTACGAAGGGTTTAAGAAGGCAGGGAGCTTCACGCTCGCAACAGGCATGGAAGTACCGGGCGAACTGTGTCTGAGGGGAGCGGCAACGACCCTTGATTTGTACTCAGACTCATTTCTTGATACGCAAGTAAGTGCAAATATTTTCGGACGGTTCTACGACCAATCAAAGGCATCTTTTATTAACTGCATCACGACATCACACTCTAGGTTCCACACACGAGGTGATGAGTACTGGTCTTCCTCAAGTGTGTTTCCCCACTTCGTTATCTTCGGCGAACAACACATCAGTTCCTCTTGTCGGATAATCCGTGAACTGAGCTTCACTGTCGATGATGCCGCGACACTGTTCTACGATTTCGATACTTTCGGTGAAGTAATCGGCGCGAAACCTCACATGGAGCGTATCGTTGAAGCTGAAGCGGAGCAACAGGGTAGGAAGATCGAGATTGGAGAATACCCCCACCTTTTTTACTTCACGGGCAAGTACGAGATATTTGGCGTTGATACAGTCCTCGGCAGGATTTCGGCAACACATAGTCCCTCATACACAATGCCAAATCCAAAAGGCATACACGTCGACAACACGATCAGGATCAATATAGCGTTCTACTCTGAGAAGTCTGTCGATGAGGCGATAGCAAGCATATTTGATGTCCTAATGTTCCTGGAATCCATTGCAGGTAGACCGCAGAACATTTCTGGCTTGACCTTCTCACTTAAGAGCGCCGAAGATCATCTTAAGCCTCTTGACGTTTACTGGTGCATGCCGCCACGCCGTGACCCTGAGGACGAATCAGCCGAACCACATCCATCTGACCTACCTTTACAAGCAGGTATTAATTCGGATGAATTCAGCTTTGTTCTAAAGCGGTGGATGGAGCGGCATGACGAATGGAGAAACGCTAGAGGCCGATTCTCTGTGGTGTTCGCCCATCAGAACAGCTACAACATTGACCGCATTGTTGGTGCAGCTAACATGTTCGACATCCTTCCCTCGTCTGCATACCCGGAACCAGTTACCCTACCGCCTGATCTTGCTGAAGCCCGAAACGATGCACGTAAGGCGTTCCGAGCCCTACCCTCTAGTCCAGAGCGAGACAGCGTCTTGAACGCGCTAGGGCGAATAGGTAAGGCCACGCTGAAACGAAAGGTTAGGAGTCGTGCCAAGTTGATCACCAATATTGTCGGCGATCGCTTTCCAGATCTTGAGTTGGTTGTGGATCAGGCTATCGACTGCCGGAACTACTATGTACATGGAACGGACGCAAAAATCGATTACAGCAGGCACTCCGCTCAGGTTCAGTTCTTTACCGATACTCTGGAGTTCGTCTTTGCAGCCTCTGACCTTGTGGAATCAGGTTGGAACATCACTACCTGGATGATGCAAGGCCTTACGTCTTCTCATCCACTTGCACGGTATTGCTTGAATTACTCACAGAGGCTTAGCACCTTGAAGAAGTTGCTCAAATAGGGGGGGCTTGGCGCGATTCGCAGAAGCAGCCCTTGTAGAGGTTGCAGAAGCACCTTGGGAACCTTAACAGCGTCCCCTCACCCCTATATGCTTGTGCCTGACGCTGAAACTATTGCCGATGCTACTGATCTTGCTCGTGATATAAATCAGACTCTTTTGGTGCGCTCCCTTCATAGAGAGCGGCTCTTGATTAGTAGCCTCAATCTGCTCTCCTTCTGGTCTGGTAATCTGTTAGTGCGATATGAAATTGGAAAATTAATTCAGGTAGAAATTTATGGCAACCGAGCAAGAGCTTCAATCTATTTTTAATACCTTAGATAGCGATCAAGACGGCAAACTCTCCGTTAATGATCTTTTGTTAAGTCCTGGCTTAAACTCAGTCATCTCATCAGCAACAAGTACCAGTAGCCCCCAGGCGTTACTAGCACAGTATGATTTAGATGAAGACGGTAAAATTACCTTTGGAGAGTTAAAGCAAGCAGTTGAGAAAGCAGGTAATTTAACCTAACAGTCAGCAGGATCGGGTTTTACTCGGAGATTAGCAAAGTCAGTCGCAATCAGAGCCGTAGTGAACTTGCCTGCACTTTGCCGACTGAATTCACCTCAGCACACCATTGCTCGTTGTTAAGCCAAACCATGACAGGGTGGTAGAAGACTGTAAAGGCTATTGCTAGAGCGCCTACTGTGGCGGCTGAGATTAGCAGTGCGATCGCAAGCCTCTTTGGGCGAACAGTAAAGGGCGATGGTCTTTGGCTCATGAGGAATAGGGCATGGGGGAGTTGTTGAATTATGCCCTCGAACTCACGGCGCAGCCCCCCCCTACTTTCAGCGGTGTGAACGGTTCAGAATTAACCTAAAGAGTTGAAGCGGGTTTAAGAGTCGTGATCATGATGTTTCCCAATCTGTGATCCGGGGGTCAGGGATGCCAGTTAACTCATCTTCAACTTCGCTTCGATAATCATAATCATCGAAAAACCCATCTTTCTCCTGAATTGAACATTCAAGCCTCTTTAGCGATTCCCAAGGCATTTCGTTTGAAGTAACTGAGTTCCAAATCTCCGTGTAGGAAGCAGTAGAGTAGGCATCATTGCTTTTGTAACTTCTTGCGAAAACTCTTGCAATCTTACGTTTAGCAATTTCAAGTTGGAATGCCGTCTCTAAGCTCATGAAATAAATCACTTCACAGTCCACAATACGAGCAAAAGATTTCTCGATATAGGCTGAAGGATCTTTAATCCAATCGTACCCCCTCGCTCTCCCATCGTGATATTCAACAACGACATCACCTCCACCAGGCTTGTGTGAAAGAGGATTTGTTCGATATTTTCGTCCAACCCAGAGTATGAGATCGGCAAGGTGTTTCGGCAAGCCGATGTAAACCCGCTTAGGCTGTGAAGTCACTGTCGTAACTCTCCAATGTAACAACAGTTAGATCTACTGGTACTTTTTATTACAACTGGATGATGCAAGGATGCGTGGATAAAGATTGCGTAAACTGAGCGTAAGTATTTATGTAGTCGGAGGGACTTTTACGGGAAGGGTTCAAAAGTCCCTAGCTGGTAATAAAATCTTCCTCTTACCAGAAAATCTGGTAAGAGGCTGAAAGTGCCGTGCTGACTGGTCTCCGGTAGATGGCGGAGACCTTTTAGTTCTATGCCGCCTCTGCCGCTGCCTTAGCTCGCTTAACTGACTCTGCCGCTGCTGCTGCTTTAGCCCTCCTAACACCTTCTGCCCGGATTTCACAGTTGATACTATATAACTCGTTATCAGTAAGGTGGATCAGGCCGAGTCTGTGACGGATCTTACGGAAGACAATTGAGTCGCTAGGGTGTTGAGGTTCTAGGGCACTTAGGGGAGCGGGGCATGAACGACCGGGTGATTCTAAGTAACCTGAGTTCGGGTTAAGCGGGAAGTAGCAGATTGTGGTCAAGTGCGATGGAC
>NZ_JCACKG010000083.1:0-16613 GCF_059505265.1 Myxacorys chilensis
TTCTGACAAACCATCACCAAAAGCTGCGGAGAGCCCGAAGTTGTGAAAATACGCAGGGAATTGGATGAAGGGGATTTATACAAAGCGTTAGGCGATCTGCGGAAGAAGGGCATTGTCGTATCGATTTCTAGCCGACTGAACCTTCAACTCTCCTAGAGGACTGCCAAACCCTCAAAAGCCTTGCCGCGAAGAGATTAGAACGAGTTAGTTGGCTGCATAAATCGAGAGTTAGCGCGGACAAAGCAGTTATCCGAGGTTCGCAGCCAGGGAGAACCACTGAAGGTGGTCATGGCCAGCCCAGAGCGATCGCGAAACGCCGTAATCGGATCTCCCGTCTTGTAGGTGCGGCGAAGTGCGCCATTGGGTGTGGCGCGACAATTAAGAGAGCCATCCGCTGACACCGCTCGCCACCCGCGCCAAGTGCTAAATTGAGTTCCACCATTCCACTGATCGACGATCGCAGGGGTAAAGTCTCCACGCGCATCTGGACGGGGCAAGGCATCCACTAAATTGAGCGTAACGGTCTGACCGATCACGGGACAAGATTTTCCGCCTGTAATTTTCCAAGTGACTGAGAATCGTTGCCCAGGGCGATTGTCGAGAATGTCGATCGTGCCGGTACAAACCTGTTCGGCTCCGGGACCTGTGCGAACATCTCGAAACGTTCCTCCATAGCGCGATACACCACTATTGGGCACTGGAACGCCAGACACATTCGCTGATCCAATCCAATCTTTGCCTTGAATTCGACTCACGTATTCCACGCTCGGTTTCGCGCGACTGAGATCAAGTACGAAGCGAGTTTGTCCCGTTGTCGTGGTATAAACAGCGGCTGAGGCGGCAGCCGGAAAGGCAAGCGATAGCGCGCTCATCGCGAGAAGATGACGGAATTGCATAGTTCAGTCCTTTAGATGTGTCTCTTCAAAGTTCATCAATCCTGAAGAGACTACGCTTGTGTTGTGCGTTGCTACGGAAGAAGTCGATAAATTGCTTCGATGCTCGACAGGAGGAATTCTGCGGGGTGTGGCAGTTAACCAAAGCTTGGTATTAAATGTCCAAGTCTGCATGCTCGCAGTGGGTAATATCTGTCGTTACAGCAAGTGCCTTACCATCACTGCTATTTAGCTCGTCTGCTAATGATTGGAGGCGATCGCCGCGCTGTCTACTTAGCACTACGATCGCGTCCATGATAACCGCTTTTCCTTCAGTGTTGTTGCTCATCTCTCCTTACTCGGCGTCGGATTCCTGTAAACCGATTTCCCGAACTTTGAATTCTTCCACGTCGATCAACAAGAGATACTTCCTGATCAACTCTTCGTCAAACTCGGCACGGCGATTCATCTTGTTCAATAGATTTCGTCGTTGTTCCAGCACTTCCAGGTAAATGGATTGATAGCCTTGTAATGAGTTTCGCCAGACGAAATTTGATTCTTCGAGTTGGCGATCGAAAAACCTCAAATCGGTTTCAAGCTTCGAGAACAAATTATCCAAGTGTTCGTTTTGTGCCCGCTCTGGGCTGTGTTTTTCTTCCAGAAAGCGAAGCGAAGCCTGCGCTAATTTCTTTTGAATAATGATTTCCTGCTTTTGTTCAGGAATGAGGGTGAACCGATCCTTGAGATTTACTTTGCGAACCAGCCAGGGTAGCGTTAATCCTTGAAACACCAGGGTCATTAGAATGACGATAAACGTGATAAAGAGAATGAGGTCACGATAGGGAAACGGCTGTCCTGCTTGAGTGAGGATCGGAACGGAGAGTGCAGATGCCAGCGATACCACACCGCGCATTCCTGCCCAACCGAAAATCAGCGGACCTCTCCATCCCGGATTTGGGTCTGACACCGGGATAAAACGGCTCATGAATCTCATCAAAACCGAAGTTCCTAATGTACAAAGCAGCCGGGTGACAATCAGCACGAAAGCGATGATCAATCCGTACCAAACGGCACTGCCTAAACTAATGTTGCCAAGCTGCCGAGTGACAAACGGCAATTCGAGTCCGATGAGCAGAAAAATCAACCCGTTCAAGACAAAGACCAGATTCGCCCATACATTTGCCCCGCCAAGCCGACTCTGGTAACTCAGCTATTGCGCTTGCTGGATAACAGAAGTCCACCGCTGACGACCGCTAGCACGCCCGAAACATGAAAGTGTTCAGCAAAATAATACATGCAGTAAGGCGTGACCAGTGATAAAACGATTTCGATACTGGGCGTTGTGGGTAATAAACGATGAATGGTGTAGAAAATCAATCCGACAACGAGTCCGATCAGGATTCCGATGAAAATAACGGAAACGAAGTTGACGGCTGCCTCTTGAAATTGAAATTGTCTGGTGAGGACTGCCGCCAATGCGAAGCGAAACACAATCAGCGACGAGGCATCGTTGAGCAAGCTTTCACCTTCGACAATGCTGACCAGCGATTTTGGCACGTTGACCTGTCGCATGATCGTCGTTGCGGAAACGGCATCCGGCGGTGAGATAATGCCACCCAGAAGGAAGCCCAGCGCTGGAGACTACCGCAATCACGCATGACGTTAAGATGACAATCGGAAAAGCAAACCCAATGATTAGCCCTCGCCATTTCCAGAATTCTTTCCACGAGACTTGCCATGCCGCTTCATAAAGCAGAGGTGGAAGAAAAATCAGGAAAACCAGTTCCGGGTTGATGGTGGTAGTTGAAAACGGAGCGATGAAACTCAGCGCAAGTCCGCCTAATACGAGCACGATCGGGTAAGCCAGCCGCAGCTTATTGGCGATCATGACCAGTCCAAGAATGATCAAGATGAGGCAAATATATTGGATGAAAATGCCTTGCATGAGGTAAATGTTGAAGTGTGAAGAACAGCTATTTTCCCACTTAGCGATCGATCAGTTGCTCCATCTTTTCGGGGTATCTTGCTCCTTGTATCTCAATCCTTGAGGCAGCATCATTAATGTCACGCAGATCGTCAGGCATGAGTTCGACCGAGACTGCCTCAATGTTTTCCTCTAGGCGATGCAGCTTTGTGGTGCCTGGAATCGGTACAATCCAAGGTTTCTGAGCCAGTAGCCAAGCAAGCGCGATCTGAGCCGGGGTCGCCTGCTTTCGTTGCGCGATCGTACTGAGCAAATCAACCAGCGCTTGATTCGCTTTCCGAGCTTCTGGCACAAAGCGAGGGATGGTGTTGCGGAAGTCGGACTGATCGAGCGTCGTGTTTTCGGTGATCTTGCCTGTGAGGAAGCCCTTTCCCAGCGGGCTAAATGGAACGAAGCCAATTCCGAGTGCTTCGAGTGTTGGTAAGATCTGGGCTTCAGGCTCCCTCCACCACAGCGAGTATTCACTTTGCAGCGCTGTCACAGGTTGAACGGCATGAGCGCGGCGAATCGTTTGTGCGCCTGCTTCAGACAATCCAAAGTGCTTCAC
This sequence comes from Myxacorys chilensis, assembly GCF_059505265.1. Taxonomy (NCBI): domain Bacteria; kingdom Bacillati; phylum Cyanobacteriota; class Cyanophyceae; order Leptolyngbyales; family Leptolyngbyaceae; genus Myxacorys; species Myxacorys chilensis. Next base: position 3,404 of record NZ_JCACKG010000083.1, read on the forward strand.
CTTGCCGTCCTCGATCAGTTCCTTCACCGCGCCCGCCACATCTTCGATCGGCACGTTTGGGTCAACGCGATGTTGATAGAGCAAGTCGATCGCCTCAACCTTGAGTCGCTTGAGCGAACCCTCCACAACCTCTTTGATATGTTCGGGTCGGCTGTCCAACTCACTCCACCTCGATTCGTCGTTGGCAGCAGGTTTGAACCCAAACTTGGTGGCGATCGCTACTTGGTTGCGGAAAGGGGCGAGAGCTTCGCCCACAAGTTCTTCATTGGTGAATGGACCATAAACTTCAGCGGTATCGAAAAATGTTACACCGCGATCGACAGCCGCTCGGATTAGGGCAATTGCTTCCTGCTTGTCCATAGACGGTCCGTAGCTAAAGCTCATGCCCATGCAGCCCAGCCCGATCGCCGAGACTTCTAAATTGCTGTTTCCAAGTTTGCGCGTTTGCATTTTGCTTTCCCCTTCAAAGTTTCACCTTGGTTATTCCGATTTAAGGGATGCCATATCAATCACGAAGCGGTACTTCACATCGGACTTGAGTAGGCGATCGTAGGCTTCGTTGACTTTTTGAATAGGGATAACTTCAACATCGGCAGTGATGTTATGTTCACCGCAAAAGTCGAGCATTTCCTGGGTTTCCGGAATGCCGCCGATGCTGGAGCCGGAGAGGCTGCGGCGTGCCATAATCAGGCTAAATGCTGCAACATCCAGGGGCTTTTCGGGAGCACCGACCAGCGTGATGTTGCCATCCAGGCGGAGCAGGTTGAGATAGGCATTAATATCATGTTTGGCAGAGACGGTGTCGAGGATGAAATCGAAGCTACCAGCATGCTTCTGCATCTCGTCAGCATTGCGGGAGACAACCACTTCGTCGGCACCGAGGCGGAGTGCATCTTCCGTCTTGTCAGGAGAGGTGGTGAAGAGGACGACATGCGCTCCAAAGGCATGAGCAAGCTTCACGCCCATGTGCCCCAATCCGCCCAGACCAACCACGCCTACTTTCTTACCCTCGGTAACTCCCCAATGACGGAGTGGCGAATAAGTCGTGATACCTGCACACAAGAGCGGTGCAACTCCAGCTAGATCGAGGTTTGGGGGAACGCGCAGCACAAAGCGTTGATCAACGACGATGCTATCCGAGTAGCCACCATAGGTAACCGGAGCGGTCTCGTGCTTATCTGGAGAGTTGTAGGTGAAGATTACAGTTTGACAAAACTGCTCAAGACCCGCTTTGCAACGGGGACAGACCCCGTCCGAATCGACCATGCAGCCGACTCCTACTAGATCGCCGGACTTGAACCGGGTCACTGCCGAGCCGACTTGAGTGACCCGACCAACGATTTCATGACCAGGCACGATCGGGTAGGTCGTGGACATGAAATCGCTCCACTCGTTCCGCACCGAATGGAGGTCAGAGTGGCAGATGCCGCAGAAAAGAATTTCGATCTGTACGTCGTGTTCGGTTGGATCGCGCCGAGCGATCGTGTCGGATGCCAGTGGTGATGTTGCGCTGGCTGCGGAATAGGCTTTCGTGTTGTACATGAATGGTGCTCCTATTGGTTTACGTTTGATGCTTGGTATTGTTCGTCGCTGACTTATTCCAGTCAGTCCACTGGCTTGCCGTCGAGTCTTTCCTGAATGACGATAATGCTTTGCTGCCGTGTGTTTAGGGTTCGATCGGGTTGGCGACGAACATCACTGCACCGTTTGACCACCATCCATGACCAGGGCGTGCCCAACCATGAAGGCAGCCGCGTCCGAGCACAGCCAGACGACAGCCGCAGCAATCTCCTCAGGCTTGCCCATCCGTCCAATCGGCTCCTCCGCAATCACCTGCGATCGCCCTTCGTCTGTGCCGCCCGTGAAGCGCCCCATCATTGGGGTGTCGATGTAACCGGGACAGACGGCGTTGATGTGGATGTTCTGTGCGGCGTAGTCGAGGGCGGCTGCCTTGGTGAGACCGATTACGCCATGCTTCGCGGCAGTGTACGCGGGGCTACCCTTGATGCCGATGATTCCTGCGCCCGATGAGGTGTTGACGATCGCACCGCCTCCCTGTTTAAGGATCAGTGGGATTTCGTGCTTCATGCACAGGAAAACGCCGCGCAGGTTGATGTCGATGATCCGATTCCACTCCTCTTCCTCGTATTCCGCAGTCGGAGCCGGATTTCTCGGCTCGATGCCTGCGTTATTAAAGGCGAAGTCCAACCGCCCAAAAGCCTCAATAGTCCTGTCCAAAGCCGCCTGTACGTCCTCGCTGCGCGTCACGTCGCACTTGACAGCAATCGCCTGTCCGCCCTGATTTTCGATCAGGTGTACCGTTTCTTGATTACTCTGTTCTAAAATGTCAGCAACTACGACCTTAGCGCCTTCATGAGCAAACGCCAGCGCCGCCTCGCGACCAATACCGCTTGCTGCTCCGGTCACAAACGCAACTTTTCCTGTGAAACTTCCATTCAAGTTGGATAGCATATTTTCTCCTGTATTAATCCTGTATTAAACTGACAGTTTCTCGCTTACCGACTGAGATGCTGATTGAAAAAGGACGCAAGCTTGTCCCAGGGGATCAGGTTCACCCGATCGTACAGATCGACATGTCCCGCATTTGGAACGATGTAGAGTTCCTTTGGTTCGGCTGCACGCTTGTAAGCATCTTCGCTGAACTCCCTCGAATGGGCGTTGTCGCCTGTGATGAACAGCATGGGACGGGGCGAAATCGTCTCAATGTCATTGAATGGGTAGAAGTTCAGAAATTTGACGTTGCTGGTCAGCGTCGGGTGAGTTGTCAGTTGCGGCGACGAACCTTCGGGGGTGTATTCGCCCCTGGGAGTGCGGTAGAAGTCATAAAACTCACGCTCAATCGCGGTGGAGTTTTCATTCAGTTCATGCACAGTTCCGCCTGTGTATTGAGTCTCGCCGCCTGTGAACTCCATATAGCGTTGTTCAGCCGCCGCTGCAATCGCTTGCTTCCTCTGTTCGAGGGTCGTAGAACGTCTCAGCCCATTACGGCTGGCTGCACCCATGTCATACATGCTGACCGTCGCGATCGCCTTCATGCGCGGGTCGATCTTGGCGGCACTGATAGCAAAGCTACCGCTGCCGCAAATTCCAAGAACGCCAATCCGGTTTCTATCAACAAATGACTGAGTGCCCAGAAAATCGACCGCAGCACTGAAATCCTCAGCATAAATGTCCGGCGCAACAACGTTGCGAGGCTGCCCTTCACTCTCGCCCCAGAAGGATAAATCAAGGGACAAGGTAATAAATCCTTGCTCAGCCAGCTTTTTGGCATACAGATTGGCGCTCTGTTCTTTGACTGCGCCCATTGGGTGCCCGACAATGATTGCCGGATGATTGGTGTTTTGATCCAAGTCTTTAGGAATGAAGAGATTCCCAACAACCTGCGTGTTGTATTGGTTTTTGAACGTAACTCTCTGCATGGTCACCTTATCACTTTGATAAAAGTTGTCTGCCCCTTGAACAACACTGGGCTGCTGCACGGGTGCTTGGGAAGCTTCACGCGGAGTGCGTGTTTGTTCGATCGCAAATGCTGCTGTTGCACCGATTGCACTCATTAAGAGGGTTGGTATTAAAACATGGTGTTTCATGGATTTCTTTGTGAGTTTATCTAGCGGGTTTACTTCGGTTTAATCGTCGCAAGCCGCTTCCTTGCTGTCTCCGCTTTACTGCGATTGCAACTCGATCGTCACTTCTACAGAACCAGGCGCATTCAATGCCTCGATGTCACCGTCAATTTTTCCGAGGATGACGAGTCCGTTTGAGTAGCCAAAATCGTTGTAATACATCGCCAAATTTCCCCAGGGCGCGTAATACGCGATATCTCCAACTGAAGGATCACTGCCCGGAGGTGCATCTTCTGTCGATAATCGTCTTGGTAAATCACTAACTTTTTCGGTGTTCGCGTAGTCTTTCAGCGTCAGCGTTAATGGCAGCAGGGAAATAAAATCCTGAGTGGTTTTACTATCAATCAACGTAGCTGTCACAACTTCGTTTCTGACCCTGATGTTGATCTTCATCCTGTTTGCCTGCTCGGTTGATGGTTCAGTTGATGTCTCTGACGGTATCTCTGACGAGGCACTGTTGGTGATACTGTTGTTGGCACGGCAAGCTGAGGAATTTAGAGACATTGCCACGGCGAGGAGCAAAATTAGCATTCGCTTCTGACTGTTTTTCCCCTAGCAGGAAGGTATCTCAAAAGCATCAGGATCTCCCCTCATACTGCTCGTCGCTGACCTGCTCCATCCAGTCCACAGGGCTGCCCTTGAGCGCCTCCTGAATGGCAATATGAGTCATGGCTGTCGTTGCTGTCGCTCCGTGCCAGTGTTTCACACCGGATGGAATCCAGACGACATCACCAGGTCTAATTTCCTGAAGTTGATCGCCCCACTGCTGCACCCAGCCAATTCCATCCGTCACAATCAGGGTTTGCCCCAAAGGATGCGTGTGCCATGCGGTGCGGGCACCAGGCTCGAAGGCGACACTTGCGCCGGATGCGCGTGACGGCTCATGCACCGGAAAAAGAGGATTGATGCTTACAGAACCTGTGAAATAGTCGGCTGATCCTTCAGTGGAAGGCTGCGAACCATTCCGCGTGATTTCTACGTTCTGTGGGCGATCGCCCGATGAAACTTGAGTATGACCTGCCTGTGCAAACCCCAAAGCTAATAAGGATGCCATGACAGGTATCGTGAGCCGTTTCATTTTCGTTCCTCCATGTTTGTGCTTCGTCATGCAAAACTTGACCACAGCGACCCGCTGTGGATTGGATGATGCTTCCCGTGCGATCGTGAGAAGCGATCGCTTCAACCAACCTGTGTATTCCCTTTGATAGAAGTCCAGACGATTACAAGCCGTTGGAATCGTTTTTCATTGCTTTAACCTCATTCTAGGCATCCTGAAAGGCAAGCAATAGGATGATTGTCTAGAATGGTTGTACAATTCTGCAAACTTGCACCAGCTTCCATCAAGTCACGCTAAATTCTTATACAGGCTTAGCTGCCAAACCCTTTCTAGACCTTGATGTGTCCATAAATTAATTGGAACAGGCACAAGAAATGAACGCTACAAGAACGAGCGAAAAGTCTGGTAGAGCATTGATGGACGACCCGCACGCAAAGCGTGAGACAGACCGGGCGCAAGCCAACCGAGAGGAACTGATAGAGCGAATTGCACAGGTGATTGGTCAGGATGGCATGATCGAGCCGCTGAAAGGATTGTTCTTCTATCGCACTTCCTACCCTTCAGAGTGCTTGCACAGTGTCTCGATTCCGTCCTTCTGTGTGATTGCTCAGGGCAGCAAAGAAGTGCTTTTAGGCAGCGATCGCTATCAATATGACCCGATGCACTATCTGCTGGGGACGGTCGAACTGCCGATTGCCAGCCGAATTTTGGAAGCATCCCTAGAGAAACCATTTCTGAGCCTTCGCCTCGATCTCGACCCCACTCTGGTTGGTTCAGTTATGGTGGAAGCAGGCTACCCCTCAGCCCATCGGGGTGCTAGTGTCAAAGCGATCGACGTGAGTCGACTGGATGCCAATCTGTTGGATGCTGTGGTACGGCTCGTCAGGTTGCTCGATTCCCCGGCGGAAGCACACGTGCTCGCACCTCTGATTAAACGGGAAATCATTTATCGACTCCTGATGGGAGAGCAAGGAAATCGGCTGCGTCAGATTGCCGTTCTGGGTGGCTACACTCACCACATTGCCAGAGCGGTTGATCGACTGCGTCAGGATTTTAACCAGCCCCTTCGGATTGAAAACATCGCGAGAGAGCTTGGCATGAGTGTCTCTGGCTTTCACCATCACTTCAAGTCTGTCACGGCTATGAGTCCGTTGCAGTTCCAGAAGCAACTGCGACTCCAGGAGGCTCGCCGTCTGATGCTGGGGCAAAACCTTGATGCTAGCAGTGCTGCTTACCAAGTGGGGTACGACGATGCCTCGCACTTCAACCGGGAATACAAGCGGCACTTTGGCGCACCACCCATGCGCGATGTGGAGCGACTGCGAGAGTCAGCTAGGGAGACTGTTAGTTCAACATAATCTCCTCAAGAGGTTTTAATCTCTCCAGAAACTACTAAAACGGGGTGGAGACAATTTGGTGGAGCGTGCCATCTGCGCCCGTCTCAGAAGCTTGGATCAAGCAAAAATTGCCGCACTCAAATTTGCGGCGATTCCAGTATTTTTGCATCCCAGAACTTCTGCGGGGTGCAACAGTGAACCCAGGATGAATCGAGGTCCATTAGGCAACGTTCAGCCTAACGACATCGAGTGAAGGCGAACTGAAGTCTTGTGGATCACCACAATCAAAAGCTCCCACACCCGTGGAAGCTAGATGATAAGCACGACAAACATCGGAAATTTGGCAATCGGCTTGCTGTTAGAAGCTCAGCATCGCCGCTTTCTCAACTAAAGCCGCCCAAGTCTCTGGGTCGATGATGCCCGTCTGAGGCAGACGCACCAACGCTTGTACGTTCATCACCGCTTGTTCGGTGAGGGCTCCAAAGTTGCTATCGATCTCCCCTGAATACAGCTTGGCATCGCGCAGCACTTGCTGAACTCGTCCCACGAGCGAACCAGTACTGCCACGACGCAACAGCGGCTTTTCGATCAGATCCCGGTTAGACAACACTGCCCGAGTGTGGGTGCCCACAATGCCATCCTGCACTAAGAAGTAGCGGTATTGCACAATTTTGACAGCCTGTTCGGTGCGCGTTCCAAAGACGCCATCGACAACGAGTTGCTTACGTGCCCCAAAGTAGAAATTGAGCTGTTCTTGTAAGCGTTGGACGGCCGGTCCAGTCGATCCTTTCTGAAGCAAAGGTTGGCTGAGGGAAAGGGAAACAGTCGTGGTCACCATGATAGATTCTCCTTCATGAATAGAGCAGGAATACACAATAGAAACGTGAGCGAGGCGCGGACGGGGGAAAGCACGCATCTGGGTCAGAGACAGCACCCATGAAGTGGTGCTGGACCAGAGCTATGCTTTCCCGACATCGCGACTAATGGATTAACAGCCAACAGGTTCAACTCGAACGCCTTGACTGCGAACCAGGTCATAAAGTCGCTGGCGCACGGGCAATCTTGCAAACCCCTTGGCAGGAGAGAAGCCATAGCGCTGCTGGAAGGTGATGACGGCAGCGACCGTTTTCGGTCCATAGAACGGCTGATTCATCGGTAGGTTGGCATTAATCACTCGGTTTAAGTGGTCTTGCAGAACTCGCATCGCCTGTTCTGCTTTAGCCAGGGTAAGCGGTCCGGCAATGCCATCGACTTTCAGTTTGTAATAGGCTTGGAATTCTTTAATCGCCTCGATCGTCACCCAATCGAGGAGGGGACCATTCGAGTCAGAAATCGGCGAGGTGAGTTCTCCTTCAGGCGGATAGAGGAAACCAAAGCCTTGAAGAATGCTGCGGAACTGGGCGTTGCTGTATTGCATGGTCGGACTCCTAGATGAGGGGTGAATCAGGATGGGTCTTAGCGGTGCAGGCTTCTGGATTGCTTTCGCTTTCGGTGAGTCCTGCTGTGTTTCTCGACATCCTCACTCTATTGCCCCTGCCCCAAGTGCGTCGATGAGGGTAAGTTGAGGAAAGTTATGGACTGGGTTAAGGTTGAGCCGTTCAGGAATGGTCAGACTGGGGAGCGACTTCGTCCGGGTCGGGGTGGAGGGCGACCCTGCCTCAGGGCTGCCGCCAGTTAACCCATGGCGGCACTGGAACTACGGAAGCGGGTGGGTTGAGTGTGCAAACGTTATCTGCGTCCGGTGGGCTAGGTTGTTAGCGCTCCATTCCCTCTTTAAATCCTGGTTCACTGCAGATCGCCGCAGAAGTTCGGATCAAGCAAAAAATGCCGCACTCAAATTTGCGGCGATTCCAGTATTTTTGCATCCCAGAACTTCTGCGGGGTGCGGCAGTTAACCAAGATTTAAAAGAGTGAATTCAGCGATACAACTTTGGCGTTGTGCGGCGGCAGACAACCTTTCGGATTCACAAGGCACTTTCGTAGGTCTGCACTAACGCCATGAAGGCCCAAACCGAATTGCGGCAGCGCAAATATTTGAACAACCTGATTGAGCAAGACCATCGGAACGTGAAACGGATTGTGAAACCGATGATGGGATTTCAATCGTTCAACAGTGCAAGAAGAACATTGGGTGGGATTGAGGCAATGGCGATGATTCGCAAAGGACAAGTGAAAGGTATCAACCAGGGGACAGTGTATCTGAACAAGATTCATCAATGAACTCTTCGGAGTGAGTGCTTAAAGCAACACAAACGAGACCAATTCGTTTGTTGCTTTAAAGTCTTTGCGACACAACCCTCCTAGTCGTGAACAAGCGGAAGGTAAGTATCCCAGCTTTAGTTTGATCTTTGAATTGGTTAAGAAAAAGTTAATAAACTTCTAATGAACCGGAGTTAGTATGAAGATGAGTTCATATGAATGTTCATTCTATTCATGATTGCAGCGCAGCCAGAGAATTATCCATCATGAGTTCTTCTCAACTTATCCTTCAGTTCGATTGTGCCCGCAAGTTGAAAATTCTAGCGGACTCAACCCGTCTAGCTGTATTGCAAATGCTGATGGAGCGATCGCTGCATGTTCAGGACATGAATGCGGTTCTAGGACTAGAGCAAAGCTTGTTGTCTCATCATCTGAAGGTGCTGCGGCAAGAGGGCTTTGTCACTGCAACTCGCGATGGTAAAGCAGTGCGATATGATCTCGCTGCTCATTTGCGACCCGCCCAGGCGAATCGAGCCATTGACTTAGGCTGCTGTCTGCTCTTGTTTGAATGAACTTGTTGATACTTCTTTTTGAGTAATGACCTATCTAAGAACTCTAACTCCCTTATTCCTGGCGATCTCTTGCTTGTCGCTCCACTCCTGTACAAAGCCCTCTAACTCGACTGGGGCAACAGACCAACCGCAAGGCAAGATCGTCTTAACCGGATCGAGTACTATTGCACCCCTGACGGCTGAAATTGCGAAACGATATGAAGCAGAACATCGGGGTGTCCGAATTGATGTGCAGTCTGGTGGTTCTTCACGGGGGATTGCAGATGCTCGTCAAGGGACAGCAGACATCGGCATGGTGTCTCGATCGTTGAAGGACAACGAGAAAGATTTGCAAGCGTTCACCGTTGCCAACGATGGCGTTTCTGTGATTCTGCACAAAGACAATCCGGTGCGTCAATTGAGCGATCAGCAGATTGTTGATATCTACACGAAAAAAATTACGAACTGGAGAGCGGTCGACGGACAGGATGCACCGATTACGGTAGTGAATAAGGCAGAGGGACGCTCTACCCTGGAATTGTTTGCACAATACTTCAAGTTAGAGCCAAAAACGATTCAAGCGGATGTGGTGATCGGAGACAATGAGCAAGGGATTAAAACCGTAGCGGGGAATCCCAATGCGATTGGCTATGTGTCGATCGGGTCAGCCGAATACGGCACGACCCACGGCACTCCGATTAAACTGTTGCCCGTTAAAGGCGTTGAAGCGTCGATCAACAATGTTGCTAATGGCAAATTTCCGATCTCACGCCCGCTCAATCTTGTCACCAAGACGGCTCCGACCGGATTGCAGAAAGAATTTATCGAGTTTGCTCGTTCACCGAAGGTAAAAGACATTGTTCAACAGCAATACTTCGTTCCACCGTCGCAGTGAAGCCGCCTTGGTTTGGGGACTCCGAGCAATCGCGCTAGTCTCTGGCGCGATTGTGCTGCTGATTGTGTTTTTCCTAGTGTGGGAAGCGATTCCTGTACTTCAGCAAGTTGGGGCGTTTCGCTTCTTCACTGATGCTTCTTGGCATCCCGCGAGCAATGAGTTTAATCTCACTCCAATGCTCGTGGGGACCCTGCTCGTGATGACAATCGCTGTGCTGATTGCAACGCCGCTAGGGATTTTGTCTGCCGTGTTTTGTCAATACTATGCGCCACCAAGAATCGCGCAATTCTATCGCCGCTTGATCGAACTTCTGGCAGGGATTCCCTCGGTTGTTTACGGCTTTTGGGGCTTAGTGGTACTCGTGCCTCTGATTGGACGACTGCATCCACCGGGACCGAGCCTGCTAGCGGGAACGCTCATCCTCAGTTTAATGATCTTGCCAACGATCGCACTAGTTGCAGATGCTAGCTTTACCAATGTCTCCCCGGACTATCTCAAAGGCTGTGCAGCGCTAGGACTGGGACGGTGGGCAATGATCCAAAACGTGGTGTTTCCCACTGCCCGCGCTGGATTGATCACAGGTGTCATTTTGGAAACCGGACGAGCGATCGGAGAAACAATGGCAGTTCTCATGGTCTCTGGCAACGTCGTTCAAGTTCCTAAAAGTTTGTTTGATCCCGTTCGTACTCTAACCGCAAATATTGCATTAGAGATGGCATACGCCGTGGATCAGCATCGTTCTGCTTTGTTTGTGAGTGGAGTCGTGCTCATGCTGATAATTGGAATGCTTGTCGCGATCGCTGAAGTCCTGAATCGAGGGCATTTATATGACTAGAAAAATGACCACCCCTCAAGCCTTTCGCGCTTTGCCTTTTCGGAGTTCAGAAGGGATTGCGACTCTAGGAATTTGGGCAGTGGTTGTACTGGTCAGCGGCACTCTATTCTGGCTACTCGCAGACATTTTTTGGCATGGAATCGGACAAGTGTCCTGGAATTTTCTCACCACGGAACCGTTAAATGCAGGGCGAGAAGGCGGGATTGCGCCCATCTTGGTTTCCACAGGATTGATTGTGGGGGTTTGCATGGCGGTTTCGATTCCGCTGGGCGTTGGCACTGCGATCCTGTTAGCAGAGTTTACTGCCAATGAAAGCTGGCTGGGTCGCTTTGTCCGCTTGAGTCTAGATACGTTAGCGGGCGTGCCTTCGATCGTCTTTGGATTGTTTGGCAATGCTTTTTTCTGCAAGACGCTGGGTTTCGGATTTTCGATTCTCTCCGGCGGATTAACGCTGGCTTGCATGGTGTTGCCGATTCTGATTCGTTCGACTCAGGAAGGACTCCGAGCAGTCCCAGAGGATTACCGTCGCTCTGCGGCAGCTTTAGGAATCACGCGCACAGCAACCCTCTGGGAACTCTTGCTCCCTGCCGCCATGCCTGGATTGATGGTGGGGTTATTACTGGGGATCGGACGAGCGATCTCAGAAACGGCAGCGCTCATCTTCACGAGTGGCTATGTCGATCGAATGCCGGAGTCGATCTGGGATTCGGGAAGAGCGCTATCGGTGCATATTTTCGATTTAGCCATGAATATTTCGGGTGGAGAATCAAACGCCTACGGTTCGGCACTCATTTTAGTCACAACTTTGGTGATGATTAATAGCACTGTTTCTTGGCTAGCAGAACGGTTTCGCAAGTCTCGCATTCTCGTGGTCTAATCATGTCCTACCCCCCTTCCCTGCACATTGAGCAATTGAGTCTGCACTACGGCAACAAGCCTGCTTTTGAAGATGTCACGCTCTCGATCTCACCTGGCAGCATTACAGCAATCATTGGTCCTTCCGGTTGTGGCAAAACGAGTTTTCTCTATTGCTTGAATCGATTAGTGGAATTGATGCCTAAAGCTCAGATATCCGGCAAGATTCTGCTCGACAAACAGAATCTTCAAACCCTAGATGTTCTCGATGTGCGGCGGCGAGTTGGCATGTTGTTCCAAAAGCCGAATCCCTTTCCTTTATCAATTATGCGGAACCTTGAATTTCCGCTACAGGAGCATGGCATTCGGCAGCGAGACGAGATCGATCGCATTGTCGAGATGAGTTTGAAGGATGTGGGGCTATGGAGTGAAGTGAAAGATCGGCTGAAAGCACCTGCCCTTTCTCTATCGGGTGGTCAGCAGCAGCGTCTTTGTCTTGCTAGAGCTTTAGCCCTCAATCCCCAAGTGCTGTTGATGGATGAACCGTGTTCCGCGCTTGATCCACTGTCTAGTGAAGTGGTGGAACGATTAATTATCAATCTGCGCGGGAAATTCACGCTGCTTGTGGTAACGCATAATTTGGCACAAGCAAAGCGAATCGCTGATCAAGTTGCTTTGTTTTGGGTGCAGGAGGAAGCCGGACACCTGATTGAAGTTGGTTCTGCGGATCGACTGTTTAATGCACCGCAACACCCGCTTACAAGGGCTTACGTGACAGGAGCAAGGGGCTGAAGCATTATAGCCAAGACACAAGGATGGTAAATTCAGCCGTATTTAGTTGTTGTGAGGAAAGAGGGGATGAATTTGCCTCTCAGCGGCAAGATGGCGTTCCCGTAGCTTTCGGACCAAAAACAACTTCAAGACTGAGATCTAATTAGAAGTAAAGGCTGAGAAGCTCTAGTGTGCAGAGCTTTAGATTTAAGTCAACCTAGCATTTGGTGTGGAATTGATGTCGTCATGCCAGGTTGGAAATTAATGGGTGTCATCCTAAAAGCAGCGGACTGAGAATTACACAGCTTCTGACAATTACACAGCTTCTGTAAAAAGCTGACCAATAATCTGTGCTAATACCTCAGAAATTCTGCGCTTACCGCAGAAATCCCAACACTATAAAAATGGCTCAGTTCCCCTCCCAGTCTGGGATTGAGCCATTTTGCATTGGACTGAATTTCTAAGCTGGACTGAACGAAAGAATGCGGCTTTGAGGGCGGTTGTAGTATACGCATCAATCCGCCATTAGTCCAAAGTTTGTAACACGGCTGTATTATGGTGCGAGTTAGAGGCGTGTCAATTGAGCGACCAAGAGTTCAGTGAAATTGCACCCTCAAGGGGTTGAGCCGACATAGGGGCAAAAAAGTGCAAGATGGACTAGAGAGCTACACCTAGATTGAGTTCTGAAAAATTTGCTATTAGACGACCGCTACAATTTACGATCGCGACAGCTATACGTAGAAGCGATCGAAGCACTCTGCATAGGTTTGAGCAAATGTTCTAGTTGTCGCGAGGCCCAAAAATAGCCGTCGTCTAACAATTTGATAAAGGTTGTTCCAGAACAGCACTTCTGCCTTGCGGGACAGAAGTGCAACAGGAGAATGAGGGTTCCAGTCGTTAAAACTACCTCAAAATAGACCCTGTACTACTGACCTAGATATAGTTGACGAGTTTTGCCCCACACTGAGAAGCGCCGAAGACACCTCTCAAGTGCTTTCGACGCTTCTCAGTTTATGCGTAATAACACCCTGGCGATGCGCTATTTTGACAGGAGGCAACCCTCCCA
>NZ_JCACKG010000084.1:0-16550 GCF_059505265.1 Myxacorys chilensis
CATCGCCTTTTAGCTTATTCAGCCCAACTTCACATAATTATCAACACAACCTAGAAATTGGAGATCTCTGCTCAAGGGGAATGCAATTCTAAACGATTTATTTCACACTCAACCAAGCTTGCTGTATATGCCTCAAGTTCCATTCGATACGATTGTTTCCGCTCTTTTAGAAGGCAATCATCTTGCAAGCTTTCCGACCGATACTGTTCCTGCTCTCGCGGCTAGACCCGATCGCGCCGATCTGATCTTCCAAGCTAAACAGCGTAGTTTTACTAAACCATTGATTTTGATGGCAGGTACAATTGCGGATCTGTGGCAATACGTTACGGGCAGCGATGACGAACTGAAGATTTGGCAGCAGGTTGCAGAAACTTATCTTCCTGGTGCATTGACGCTGGTTTTGCCCGCGAGCGATCGCGTTCCGGTCACAATGAATCCAAGCGATCCAACAACGATCGGTTTGCGCGTTCCAAACTCTGCGATCGCGCAAACAATTCTGGTGCAAACTGGGGCTTTAGCTACGACGAGCGTGAATCGATCCGGGCAACCTGCGCTACTGACCATGCCTGAGATTGAAGCCCAATTTCCAGACGTGCTTACCCTGTCGCCTAGCGAATTTCCAGTTCTCAATGCTGCTGCATCTGGGACGCCTTCTACAGTGGTGAAATGGGTCGATCGCGGTTGGCAAGTGCTACGCCAAGGGTCTGTTCAACTGAACTTCGGCGACCCTGGTTGATAGCAATCCCAACGTTCAACGATTTCAAATCTCCGATTTCTTGAAGAAATTGGAGATCGCTGCATGGCGGAAAATGCAGTTTAGATTTAGTTTTAGATTTCCTGAACAACGATCGCTTAGTCTCAATCTCGAACATTGATTTTGAGAACTGCAAACTTGATTTTGGAAACTGCAAACTTGATTTTGAGAACTAAAAACTTGATTTTGAGAACTAAAAACTTGATTAGCAGTTCAGATAACTTGATTTTGAGAACTGATAGATAAGTTTTGTTTAAGCGAAATCTAATTACCTATAAACAATTATTGATTTTGAGTAAAGCTTTTCTAAATTTGAGTCAAGCTTTCTTAAATCGCTTCAAGCTGAATTAGATTAGCTCAAGTAGATCAATCGGCGCAGTGAAGGATCAACTCAGGATGGCTATGGGTTATTGGTGATGGGTTTTCAGAAAGTAAAAAGAAGCTGGCCCTAATTCTTTTTTCACCCCTCATCCTGCCCAGTTAAAGGGGGTATTGTTGTGCAACAGTTCATGGATTGAATGATCGATTTATGGTTAACAAGCGGCGGCGCGTCATCTTAGGACTGACATCAGAGCGATTCTCTAGACGCGCCCAGACTCCATCTCAAGACTCAGCCGAGCTAACACAGCTAGAACTCGCGCATCGAATGGCGATAGAACTCGCCCAGTTCAAAGCCGGGTTTTTGGCGCGAACCTCTCACGAACTGCGATCGCCTCTCAACGGTTTGATCGGCGCTCACCAACTAATCTTGTCTGACCTCTGCGATAGCCCTGAAGAAGAGCGCCAATTCATTGCGCAGGCACACGAATCTGCTCTCAAACTAGTGCAGTTGCTCGACGAAGTGATTCACGTTTCAAAAGCAGAGTATGGCAGCAGTACATTAGAGATTCAGCCATTATCGTTGGCGAGCGTTCTCAATGAAGTTTACGGCTTAACTCACCTGTTAACAGAAAACCGTAACCTTAAATTTCAGATTGCCTTTCCCGATGACTCCCTTTACGTGCTTGCCGATCCAAAATGGTTGCGCTATGTGCTGGTCAGTTTGATTAGTGGCGCGGTTTCACTCATGCAAGAAGGCGCGATCGCGCTGACGGTGCACTGTGATTCGCAGTTCGCTCACATTCTAATTGAGGACGATCGCCCCGCCGAAAGTTGGCAGGAAGCGACCAATTTATTGCAGGCAGCATCGTCATCTCAGTCTGTCACGGCTTCATCGCTATCCAGTTCAAAAGGATCGTCCCCTAGCCCTAAAGGAGCATCCCCAGGCTTTTCGTTGCTGCTGGCTCAAACAGTCCTAGAATTTATGAACGGTCGCTTAGCGCTACTCTCTGCTCCGTCTCAGTCAAAGGAAAACGCCACTCAGATTCAGTGTTCGATTCCCTTGGTGGAAGAGGGTGCCTAAAATAGAACGTAGCGATCGCACGTTTGGCTGTCGCTCTGAGTCCCTCATTCCCCTTGCCTGATGACCTCGCTGATTGGTAAATCGTTACAAAACGGCAAATATACCTTAACTGAAGAACTCGGTCGGGGTGGCTTTGGCATCACGTTCAAAGCCGTCCACCAATATCTTCATCAAGTCGTTGTGATTAAAACGCTGAATGAGGCGTATCAGAGCGAGTCGTCTAAAGGAGTAAAGCATCGCAACCGGGCTGAGTTTGAGCGAAAATTTCAGGATGAAGCGCGCCGGTTAGCAATGTGCGTGCATCCCAATATCGTGCGCGTGAGCGACTTTTTTATTGAAGCAGATGTGTCTTACATGGTGATGGACTACATCCCCGGTGAGACGCTCGAAGAAGTCGTGTTTCCTGCTCATCCGTTGCCCGAAGCGATCGCCATCCACTACATTCGTCAAATCGGAGCGGCAATTCGTGTGGTGCATCAGAATGGCTTACTGCACCGAGACATTAAACCCCAAAACATTATTCTGCGAGAGGGAACCCAAGAGGTCGTCCTGATTGACTTCGGCATTGCCCGCGAATTCACTCCCGGCTCGATGCAAACCCATACCAACATGATTTCAGTCGGATATGCTCCGATTGAGCAGTATCTCGCCCACGATAAACGCACTCCCGCCACCGACGTTTATGGACTCGCGGCAACTCTCTACGCCCTCGTCACCGCCGAAGTCCCCGTAGCATCTGTGTTGCGGCAACATCAGCCCATGCCAGAACCTCGCCAATTGCAACGGCGATTAAGTGCCTCCACCAATCAAGCCATTCTTCGAGGCATGGCACTAGATGCTCAACACCGTCCAGCAACCGTAGACGCCTGGCTGGCACTGCTTTCTAACTCAATATCTGCCAACAGTTCTGCGGTGGTCATACCGTCAGAACGACCAAGAAGTGTACAGCCACAGCCCAACGCCGAAGAACTCACGCAAAATTCAGAAACGCTACCTCCACCGCTTCCAGCGACCGTTGCGGTTCCTAAGGAGTTGCGCTCTGCGCCAACCGCATCTCCTCAAGCAGAAGTCCTACCGCCTAACTCCGATCGCAAGCCTAGTCGCGCCATTCTAATTCTCATGGCGGTATCGGGGCTAACGCTCGTTGGCGTGACGATCGCGGCGGTTTGGCTGCGATCGCAGCCCGAACCTGCCCCCATTGTCGCGACGAGTCCGACACCAACAGTTACGCCCTCAAGCTCTCCCTCTGTCGAAGCAACGCCCGATCCTCCGCCTCAAGCTTCTCCGTCGCCCGTTGCCCCCAGTCCTAGCCCAACTCCGCCTCCATCGCCAGAGCCGACCGCCACGCCAGATAGTTCGGTAGAACAGATTTTAGAGCGTCCATCGAGTTCTGCTAAAACCTCGTCTCGCATTCCCGGCTTTCCAATTGGAACGTCGGTACAGGAGGTGCAAGCTACCCTAGGACAGCCCGTTCAAACCAAACGTGGCTACTGGGGCGATACCCAAAGTGCCCTGTATGAACCTGTGCCCAATCAAATTTCGTTGGCGTATCTGTTCGATCGCACCTCTGGTCAAGTCCGCCAAACCGAAGCTTCATTTGCCCCGTCTGTTGATTCGCTGGTGATGCAAGTCACCGTTAATGGCATGTTGGGTAGCCAAGCTCCTCCAGACGTGCTTGCTGCCCTCAAGCGGGTGGCGCGTCGGCAAACGAGTCAGTACACCTTCGAGCAGGGCGGTCTAGAGGGCGTGATCGAGCGAAACAGTAGCGATCGTGTCTACATCGGCATTTGGGACGCGGATCTGCATTAAAAATCCGTAATTGAGGGGAGTCTCAATTACGGATTGAAGCTAGTCAAACGGCGAATTAGTAGCGCAGCGAATTAGTAGCGATCGCGGGGGGTAGAACTAACAGCATCAGGATCACGGTACGCGGTCGTGTTGGTTTCATTGCGGTGGCTCTTGCGTCCCATTAGACCGAACAAGCCGAGCAAACCGAGCAGACCCCAGTAACCGTTCCGTCCTTCATCGTTATAGTCATCATTGGTTTGGGTGGTGGTTGTGGTATCACCAGGAGTGGTGGTGGTAGTGCCACCGCCAGGAGCAGTTTGGCTGAAAGCGGGCAATGCGCCAGGTGCAACGAGGAGAGCAGCGATTAAGGCAAATTTTGCAGCAAATTTAGACATATTTTTGATCCTTGGTTAAATTCAACTATGTGATCAACTCCAGAATATTAATTGGCTTCAAAATGTTAATCATTCTTAAGGGATAAAAGCTTGGAAACTTGAGGTAGAGAAACGCCTACATTTCCCTCCGTCTCTATTATTTCAAAACTGTTACAAACCCTGACTTAACTACAAAAGCGGCTACTCACGGTGATAGTCTAAGGAGTGGACAAAACAAAAGATTTGATTAAAGCAAAGAGGCTGAAATGACGGGTTCTTCCCAACTTCCACTTTTGTTAAGAGCAGCGCGAGGCGAAGTGTTAGATCGTCCTCCGGTCTGGATGATGCGACAGGCAGGGCGCTATATGAAGGCGTATCGGGATCTGCGGGAGAAGTACCCTTCGTTTCGAGAGCGCTCCGAGATTCCAGAGGTTGCGATCGAGATTTCGTTGCAGCCTTGGAAAGCCTTTCAGCCCGATGGCGTAATTTTGTTTTCCGACATTGTCACCCCGTTGCCCGGTCTGGGGATCGAGATGGACATCGCTGAAGGAAAAGGCCCGATTATTGCAGACCCGATTCGATCGCAGGCTCAAATCGATGCGCTGCGGGCCTTGCAGCCGGAGGAGTCGCTGCCGTTTATTAAGCCAATTCTGAGTGCACTGCGGGCAGAAGTCGGCAACCAATCCACGGTACTCGGCTTTGTGGGCGCACCTTGGACACTCGCTGCCTATGCCGTAGAAGGCAAAGGCTCGAAAACCTATTCGATCATCAAAAACATGGCGTTTTCGACGCCTGCCATCTTGCATAGCTTGCTTGAAAAACTGGCAGACGCGATCGCGGTCTATGCCCGCTACCAAATTGACTGCGGCGCTCAGGTCGTGCAAATGTTCGATTCATGGGGCGGTCAAGTCAGTCCGCAAGATTACGACACGTTTGTTTTGCCCTATCAACAGCGCGTCTTCCGCCAGATCAAACAAACTCACCCCGATACGCCGCTTATTCTCTTGGTTAGTGGCAGTGCGGGCGTTCTAGAGCGGATGTCCAAATCGGGCGCAGACATCATCAGCGTCGATTGGACGGTAGACATGGCAGATGCACGGGCACGCCTCGGCAAAGAGATGAATGTTCAGGGCAACATTGATCCCGGCGTGCTGTTTGGGTCGAAAGAGTTTATCCGTGATCGCATCCTGGATACGATCCGCAAAGCTGGTCATCGGGGGCACATTCTCAATCTTGGTCATGGCATTCTGCCAAAAACCCCAGAAGAAAATGCGGCATTCTTCTTTGAAACGGCGAAACAGGTTGATCAGTTCCTTGCACCATCAACTCATTAGAAATTGGGGGTTTAGAGTAAGGATTCGAGAGTTTTGCGGTATAAGTTACGGGTTTTGAGTTTATTCTGTTAATTCATAGCTCTTACTGATGATCCATGACTCATCGCGCTTCCTCGCCTTCTAACCTCTAGCTTCCCCCTTTCTCATGACCTCAAAGCGAATTTTTGTGACGGGTGCAAGTGGATGCATTGGTCACTACATTGTTGAATCATTAATCCAGAACACGCAGCATGAACTATTTTTGCTTGTTAGAAGCCCTGACAAGCTAAAGTTTGACGTTCAGGCTCGCCCTGGAATTACGGTTCTGCAAGCAGATGTGCGAGAGATTGAGCAGTACAAAGACTTACTGCAAACGATCGATTGTGCAATTGTGGCTCACACCGACTGGGGTGGAGAGGACGTTCATGAGATCAATGTGGTCAGCACGATTAAGCTGATGAATCTGCTCGACCCCGATCGCTGTGAGCAAGTCATTTATTTTTCGACCGCGAGCATCTTGAGCCGGGAGAACCAAATTCTCAAGGAAGCCGATGAAATTGGCAGCCCGTATATTCAGTCGAAGTATCGGTGTCACGAGAAACTATCCGAGTTAGCGATCGAAGGAATTGCGCCCAAGCTCACGACGCTGTTTCCGACTCTTGTACTCGGTGGGGGAGACCGCTATCCCTACTCGCATCTCTCGTCCGGCATTGCTGATGTGATGAAGTGGATCAAGCTGATTCGGTTTCTCAGCGCCGAGGGCAGTTTTCACTTCATTCATGGCTATGACATTGCTCAAGTGGTGCTCTACTTGATTCAGCATCCGGCAACCAAGCGCCGCGATCTAGTCCTCGGCAATGAAGCCCTGACTGTTGATCAAACGATTGAAGCCGCCTCTACCTATTTCAGCCAGCGAATTTATTTTCGTGTTCCGCTCTCGCTGCGGTTAGCCGATTTCCTGATTTTCTTATTTCGCATTCAAATGGGTGATTGGGAACACTTTTCGCTCCACTACCGCTATTTCACCTATCAAAATGTTGTCAGTCCGGCTACGTTTGGCATGACCACGTACTGCTCAACTCTATATGACGTGTTTAAGCTGAGCGGTCTTCCAAACGGTCGCTCACAGAAGAAACGCAGTTCGTAACCTGACTTGAGCTACGAACTACGCCAGATGCTCTAAATTAGCTTGATAGCACGGAAGGCGGTATAAAGTCCGAATGCAAGCGCGATCGCACCGCCTACCAAAGCTAAATAGGTCACAACAGCCATACGTTTTTCTCCAATAGTCCTAACAGCACTATACAAAAGTTTGGAGGACTATTTACAGGAGCTTACAGATGAATCCTTGATGTTCTTCGAGCCAAACCGCACCCCAATGTCCACTGAGCAAAATAAAGCGATCGTCCTTCAGTTCTACAAAGCGTTTGATACCCGCAACTTAGATCAAGCCGTAGCGCTGCTGTCATCTGACTTCATTGCCCATCAAGCGGGTGTACCTAAGCCCCTTGACCGTGAAGAGTTTAAGCAGTTTGGAACGACGTTTTACTTAGCCTTCTCAAACGGTCAGCATCGGTTTGATCAGGTGATTATTGAGGGAGATCGCGTGGTCACTTGCGGAACATTTACCGGTATCCATTCAGGCAATTTTCAAGGTCTTCCTCCGACGGGTAAGCCAATCACGTTATCGATTATGCATATTGATCGCGTCCGGAATGGGGAAATCGTAGAACATTGGGGACAAGGTGACGCGCTAGGATTAATGCAACAGTTGGGCATTGTCTTTCTACCAGGTCCTACCTTGATTCCTCGTATTGTTAGGAACCTCTTAACTAAACCGTTTAAGAAAAGTTAGAAACATAAGATACGGCGATCGTCACAACGAGGCTACCCAGTCGCAGCACAATCAATAACAAACAAAAAAAGCAATATTACAAACAGTAGGTTCTAGAGCAAGTCTGTACAGCGTAAGATCGGTAAGGTGTTTTTGCGGAAGTTGTGATCATGCAAGCTGTCATTCCGGTTTCGTTGCCTCAAAACTCGTATGAGATTGCGATCGCATCCCATAATCTCGACCAGATCGGCGCACAAATGACAAGCGAGACGATCAAAAAGTTGGGCAAAAAAGTTCTCGTCGTCTCAAATTCAACAATATTTAAACACTACGGACAACGGGTGATTGATTCGTTGACCAACGCTGGATTTACCGTTAGTCACTGCATTTTGCCTGCGGGAGAACGATACAAAACTCCGGCAACGCTTCAGAAAATCTATGATGCAGCGTTAGAAAATCATTTAGAGCGATCGTCTACGATGGTGGCGCTTGGTGGCGGGATTGTGGGCGACATGACTGGGTTTGCGGCGGCAACGTGGCTGCGTGGAATTAATGTGGTTCAGGTTCCAACGTCGTTACTCGCGATGGTGGATGCAGCGATCGGCGGCAAGACAGGAGTTAACCATCCCAAAGGTAAGAATCTAATTGGGGCATTTCATCAGCCGCGACTGGTGTTGATCGATCCGCAGGTATTGAGTACGTTACCTGCTCGTGAGTTTCGAGCCGCGATCGCGGAGGTGATCAAATACGGCATCATTTGGGATCGCGAACTGTTCGAGAAGTTAGAGAACACGGATCGACTCGATCAAATTCGTTTTGTCAGCGAAGATTTGTTGCAAGAAATTCTGACTCGTTCGTGCCAAGCCAAAGCTCATGTGGTGAGCAAAGACGAGAAAGAATCAGGATTACGAGAAATTCTCAATTACGGACACACAATCGGACATGCGGTAGAAAGTTTGACCGGATATCGAGTGGTGAATCACGGCGAAGGGGTTGCGATCGGCATGGTAGCGGCAGGATTGATCGCGGTTGAGATGGGACTTTGGGATCGAGAAAGCAGCGAGCGACAAGTTGCTTTAATCGAGAAAGCAGGATTGCCGACTCAATTACCTGACGGTATGGATCTTGATGCGATCGTGGATACCCTGCAATCGGACAAAAAGGTAAAAGAGGGCAAAGTCCGATTTGTGCTGCCAAGACAGATTGGAACGGTGATCGTCATTGATCAAGTTGAAGCGGATGTAATTCGAGCTGTCTTGCGACAAATGTAATTTGCATGGGCAAAAAGCATTTTCAAAGCGATCGGAGCAATACCAATGCAAACTAGCGATCGCTAACTCTCGACATCAAATTCTACACTCAACGCCTTGATGATTTGATTGCTGTAGGAACTGAACTTAGAAGCGTCAGCACCTTGTAATCCAGTACATAAGGTGAGAGAGAGAACATTCGTGATGCGCATTTCAACTCAGAGTCGTGGGATTAAAGCGACAGCAACAAGCGATGATGAGTGAATGGTTTAGAACAAAGAGTCATGATAAATCCAATTCCGATTTCAACTGTTTTAATCGGTATCCACGGATTAATTGCCTTCGGGCTAACTTACCTTGTCGTGATGGAGCGCACCAGCACTAAAGTTTGGCACGGCGAATCGCGCACTGATATTGCGAGCCAGCCTGACTACCTAAAAAATCCGAATAAATGGGCGGCTTTGGTCGATCAAATAAGCCAAAAAACAGTTGTTACCAAAGCGATCGAAGATGGTGTGCTGCAACGAACGGTAAGAGCGCACGCCAATTTCACAGAACATGTTCCGTTAGCGCTCCTATTTATCATTGCCTTAGAATTAGCGCCGTCTCCAGATGGGCTCGTGTGGCTGCTGGGCGGAATGCTTGCGATCGCTCGAATCTTTCATGCATGGGGCTTAATTCAAACCTACGGGCCATCTCCTGCTCGTGCAATCGGCTTTTTTGGAACTTGGTTTGTCTACATCGTCGGCAGCCTTGCTTGTCTATACTACGGCATCACCGGACTTGCATGAAGCGGTTCTTTCAAAATTACGCCACGCAACCCACTCTAACGAAGGCTAATTGGTCGAAGGTAAAATCAGCCGAGGAGTATCTTTGCGGCTCTCTAGCGTTCCCTTCGCTGATGAAGCAGACTTCTTCGGCGGTTGCAAGGCGTCTTTACCCAACTGAATCGTGATGTCTGACTGCAAATCCCCTGTATTTTCAATGCGGACTTCACCATAGCCTAGAGAACGTCGCACCGCTTCAGCACTGCTAACATCACCCCACTCTGCCACAATTCGCGTCACGCTTAAAGGCTCACTCCACGGCTTGCCCACATAAACATCGTTATACCCCGCATCCTTCAATGCTCCCATTGCATTTTGCAGTCCCTTCTCTTGATTCGTGCTGTCTTGAACAGCAATTTTTAGAGCGCTAGGATCGGGGGTTTCAAGATTGTTTGTGCCAAAGTCAAAATGTTTTGCCATGAGCTCTTGAATCTTTGTCGGTTGCGGCAACCAGTAGCTCGCTGTGTATTCTCCTGGAGAACTGAACTCGCCAGGAACCATCAGCATTTTCGTGTTTGACCGATTTACCTGAGTGCCGAAGCCAACGAGCGCCACTAATTCTTCCACGGTTAGATTGGTGTCGATGTGAGATTGCACAACCGACAAAATTTTAGGAAAACGAGCTACGGTTGCTGGATTCAACGCTTGCTCCATCAAGGCACGCATGACCATCTGCTGGCGTTGAATTCTGCCAATATCGCCGTTCTCGTCGTATCTGTAGCGGAGTAACTGAAGCGTTTGATTGCCGTTGAGGTGTTGGCGTCCAGCTTTGAGATTGATGTAGAGATGTTGGCTATCGTCTTGATATTTCATGTCTCTTGGAACATGAACGGTGACACCGCCAAGGGCTTCAAGCAGAGCTTCCACTCCCTGCACGTTGATGGTGACGTAGCGATCGATGCCTACCCCGCCGAGCAATTCGCTGACAGATTTGGCGCTTAGGGCAGGACCGCCGTAATAATTGGCTTCGTTGATTTTGGTCATGCCGTGATCGGCAATATAAGTCCGGGTGTCTCGTGGAACCGACAGCACGCTGAGCTTGCGCTTTTCGGGGTCAAACCGCAGCAGCAACATGGTGTCGGTGAGACCCTCAAACGAATTTACCAGCGCATGATAGGTTTGATTTTGGGCATTAGCCGGAGGATTTTTGAGATCTGAGGTGAGAACTTTCACGCCCATCACTAGGATGTTAACCGGGCGAGTCAGTTCTGGTAGGCGCAAACTAGCGTTGCTTGAAAATTTCTCTCCTTTGCCAAAAATTGAGGCTTCGGCGGGGCTGAGTTGTCGCTGCATCAGGGGAGTGCTGGCGAGAGAGACGGCTAACAAAGCGCCTGCGGTTGCAGAGATCATGGCGACGCCCGCTAAGCAAAATGTCAACCAAAGTAATCGTACTCCTTTGGGCTTGGCAGGTTTACGAGACTTTAGGGGAGCTTTTTTAGACGGGGGAGCTTTTTTAGACGCAACAGGACGCTTGTTCGTTTTCACAGGTTTCCTCAACACACACCAAGACTAAAGCTACAAGGTTTTTAAAAAGGGTCGAAGTCAGATTGAGACTCAATTGTAGGCAATTAAATAATTCTCGACGTTTTTTTTCACAAAGTTGTTGCCGTTTCTACTGACAGTCTCTTTAAAGAGGCTAAACAGCAGCACGTTAACCATATTTCCCCAATTTTGCTCATAAAAACAGGATGAATTCAACTGTTTGCGGAAATTTGGGTCGAATTCATCCAAATTTAGATGATTTAGCGGGATTAATTTTGAATGTAGCAGATTGTCTAAGGGTGAAAAATCGGGAAGAGACGTTTCGCCGAAACGTCTGTACGAGATCGGGTAAGTCGATCCGTTGGCGCAGGCATCGATCGATTTAGTAGGGTTTATTTGAAATAGATTAACAAGTTCAATCCAGGAATGGTTCTAGAAAGTGTCCAGAGCAGCAGCGCGATGTAGAGCGTTCCTAGCGTCCACTGATACCACACTAAAGTTGCGATTAGGCTTGGAAGATGTTCGTCGCGCATTCGCAGATCGTTGAAGCCGAAGCGGAGAAAATTATTGAAACTGAAGTCAAAATAGTTGAGCCAGTTCCAGCGTTTGTTCCAGGGAATGGGAAGATAGCGTTCTCGAAAGAGGGGATAACGGGGAATCGTGGGCAAGCGTCCAATTAAGATGCGCAGTTGACGTAATGTGCCTTCTTCCATGAAGTAGCTCGTTTCAAGGAGAGGATGATAGCGTCCTTGGCGGTAAAGCAATAGCAGCAGCAGCAAGGGAATTGGAACGGCGACGATTGACCAACTTAAAAGCGTGATCCAAGGACGATCGGCAGTTTGAAAAATGGCAGTGAGTCCTAATACAGTCAAAACAGTTGCTAAAACGATTACCCAAATGGTTTCTTCTAGCGTGGGCAAGATGGGTTTTGGATACCGTCTGCGTCCGCGATCGCTGATCCAAAACAAAATGCTGAAGTAGGCAACGGTGACAAGTCCAATTCCAAAAATTAGCCAAAAACTAGTTCCATCTCGGCTCAGTAGCAGGAGTAGACTTAATCCGAGCCATGAGATCGCGGTAGAAATCCGATTCCAGGCATCCAGTAGGGGGGGAAGCGGCTCGGTCGTGATGATGCGATCGCGCACATTAATATAAGTGGCGATGCCAATTTCATCGAGACTCAGCAACTCCGTGCGATTGCGAAACGGCTGCTGATCTCGGCGTTGCACAATCACATTCGCTTGTTTTGACGTAAATCCGATGCGTTGGAGTTGGTCAAAACTGGCGCTGTTGAGATTTGTGCCGATTACCTGTTGGAGCAGGAGACGCGATCGCAGTTGTTGCCGCAAATAATCAATTTGATTGGCATCGGCAATCTGTTCTAAGCGGCGGAAGTTGCGGATTAGCTCACGCAACAAATTTTCGTTTCCAGACAAGGTTGGCACAGAGAGGACGCGCCCAATTTGTCCTGGATCGCCAAAGATTTTGGCTTCATCGGCATCAAATCGCAGTCCTGGAACGTTGAGGTAGGCATTTTTGCTAAATGTGCAGTAGCTAAAGTCAGCGCGATCGAGAATTGTGGCTCCGCGCAGATTTGCCGGACGATCAAATTGTGCATCTCGAAACATCGCCGATTTCTCAAACGTGGCATCGGTAAGAAAAAGCGATTGGCTAAATTTTCCTCTGCTAAACTGCACCTGTTCGCGCCAGCGAGTTTGAGCAAAGTCGGCGTTGCCTTGCCACTGCACGCGCACAAAGTTAGCGGGCTGATAAAACACCGCTTGATTAAAGTTTGCGGTGGTTTGAAACTCGCTGCCCTGAAAATTAACATTGCCGCGAAACTGCACTTGATTGAAGTCGGCTTTGCCAAAAAAAATGCTGTTGCGAAGCTGAACGTCTCGCCCAAAGTTGGCGCTGGCAAAACTGGCAGGTAAACTAAACCGAACTTGCGTTAAATTTGCTCCTGCGGGAAACTGTGTTCCTTGCGATTCGACGCGATTGAGAAAAAATGTGTTGGAAAAGTCTGCAATTCCGCTCACACGGGCTTGCATTAGCTTGAGCGAACCTCGAAAGACTGTAATTTGCAGAGGTGCGGTGAGAGTTGTGTCTTTTGCGGGAGTAATGAGCAACGATTGTGAGAGTGTGCTGAGGCGATAGAGACGGCGACGATCGCGCTTTAGTTGTGCCTGTTCTGTTGGGGTAAAAATCGGCGAAAGTGCTTCACCGTCGTAGAATGGGGCGCGTAATCCTAACTTACTAATTGTTAAATCGCCTTCAATGTGGGAGTAGCTCAGATCTAAACCCATGGGTGCGCCTGGTCGCTGAAGATTTGCTTGTAGCAAACTGTAAAACTGGTCGCGAAATGCGCTATTTTCGGGACGCAAATCGATCTCCATACGCCGCAAGTCAAGAATGCGTGTTCCTTCACTGGGAATGGGCGATCGCAGCCGTTCTTGCAGAAGTTCCAGCGTTAACGGTGTGCGATCGGGTTGCGCGATCGCCGCGATCGCGGGTGTACTGAAGATAAAAAAGGTCAGCCAACTGATAACAATCGAAATTAGACACGCAAAAGCTTTAGATCGCACAGGAAGATCGATGCAACGTAGAAACTGTTTGCTCTTTATACCTCGATCTCTACCCAGAAGATAGCGCGTAATAGAATAGGCACATCTCGAATAAAAATATTTTTATGCAGCCTAAGCATCCTTTACTGCAAAAATCTTT
This sequence comes from Myxacorys chilensis, assembly GCF_059505265.1. Classification (NCBI taxonomy): domain Bacteria; kingdom Bacillati; phylum Cyanobacteriota; class Cyanophyceae; order Leptolyngbyales; family Leptolyngbyaceae; genus Myxacorys; species Myxacorys chilensis. The sequence goes on from NZ_JCACKG010000084.1 coordinate 13,749, forward strand.
GAAGCAACTTGAAGCGTTGCCCAATTTTCAGGCAAGGGTTGAGGCAATGCCGTACATGACGCCCAAGGTTTTGGCAGATGGTCAACTGATTTTAGACAATTCTGGACGACGAGTTGAATATATTTGTGAAATTAAGTCAAATGTGACCAGTGAAACGGTCGACTTCATTGTTGAGTATTTCATCCAACTCAAGCACCGGTTAGACGATGGACAGCGATCGCTGTTAATCACACAAGACTTACCGGATCAAGTGATTGATCAGTTGCTTGAGCAAAATATTGAGTTCATTGACACAGCAGGTAATATTTATCTCAACAGTCCGAGTCTATACACCTTGGTGCGGCGTCAACACTCTTCAAAAATAGAAAGCGAATCGTTTGAAATTACTACTAGCTCACTGCAAATCATTTATGAAATGCTACGAAACCCAGGAGTTTTGAAGATTTCTGATCTTGAGCATGTTCTCGCTGAATTACATGAGGTTTCGAGCCACATAGTAGAGAATGACTTAGAAAAACTTGCTCGACTTGGTTATATTCAGCGCAAACACAAGCGCTATTACATCGTGAATTACATCAAACTCTTAGAGCGTTGGGAGATGGGCTATGTCGAAAGCTTGCGTTCTAAATTGCTGATTAATACATTTACTCCAGTTGGGCAGCGCACGTTTTCTGAAGTTGCTGATGCTATTACTCAATACGCAAAGGAGTACAGATATCTTGTTGGCGGAGAACTGGGATCTGCGATCGCGACAGATTATCTGCGTCCCACAACTGCAACGCTGCATGTACCAGAAGACTATCGTCCCATTTTTGTGAAACTCAAACTTAGACCCAGCCCTAGAGGAGAAATTTCGTTTGTGCGGCAATTTGGCATGACTAACGCCTGGAATAACAATCAATTTTCAATTCTTGCTGATCCATTGCTAATTCACGCTGAATTGCAGATGATCCAGGATGATCGGGTAGGTGAAACAGCTAATCGTCTATTCGATGAGTACATTGCTCCGAGGGTGAACGATGCTGGAGCCTGAAGACAAAAAAGTTTTGGCAGATCTCAAAGAAGTAATTGATTCTTTAGAGTTACCCATGCTAATTGTTGGGGCTGGAGCAAGATTACTCGTGTTTGACAAGCAGCAGAATATTCAAGGACGAAGCACACGAGATTGGGATATTGCGATTCCGGTTACAGATTGGTCAGACTTTCAAACGGTACGCGATCGCATGACTCAAGGAGTACCTCCTCGCTTTAATGCGACCCGCATTACTCATAAATTTATTCATATTGAAACGAATACAGAAGTAGACATCGTGCCTTTTGGGGCAATCGGAGAGCCAAATCAACAAATCGAGTGGTCTGACGGCAATCAAATGAATGTGATGGGGTTGGAAGAAGCGTTACACAGCGCAAGCACTGAATTAATTGATGATCTTGAGTTTCAGGTTGTGGATACACCTGCTTTTGTGGTGCTAAAGCTGTTTGCTTGGAGTGATCGTCGAGAGAAAACAACTAAAGATCTGAGCGACATTGAGTTTATCTTGAAGCATTACAGCGATGACGAGCGAGTATACGAGGAACTTGTTGAAGAACTCTCTACTGGAGAACTTGAATATCAAGATGCTGCAATTTATCTACTCGGTCAAGATATTCGGTCTATTTTTCGAGCAGAGACAGTGCATCAGATCGATCTTATTGTGGCTCAGTTACTGCTGAAATTAGATGATGCCTCTGATTTCTTGGCTGAGAAACTGCAAGTTCTGAGGCAGGGCTTGCACAAGTAAAACACCCAACTCAATTGAGCAAATCTTACAAAGCAGTTGCGCATTTACTGCTTTAACCAGTGCGATTCTCAAAACGAAACTCTGAAGTATGAAATCATTTGCGTAATTTACTGAAATATTAATGAGAATTCGTATTGAAATAGAAAGATCACGGCAGTACATGCCGCGATTTGTTCAATACGATCGCGGCATCGTAGAGTTTGACTCTGTGATCTTGTCATTCAATTTTCGATCTTGGCGTTAATTCTGTGCTCTAAAAGATCAACATCTGCGATCTTTCCAAACTTGCAGAGCGATCCTTCGGAGCTTGCGGAGCAATCGCAAGCAAACGTTTTAGAAAACAAGTCTTGATCGCAAATTTACTGAAATAAACAAAGTTTTTTATACAATGACGCTTAATTTACAGATGAATCCGGGTGGAGATTGCTCCTTGCACTGATTAGGCTCGAAGCATTCTTTATTGCAAAGGAAAATCTACCTTTATGGCGCGTCAAAGAAACTCAAAAACGCTTGAGCGAGCGCAACTTCGGATTGCCAGCTTGAAATCCATTGATCCGTCCCTCGATTTGGGCAAGGGACTCACGATCGCAGCACTCTCAACTCTGATTGAAGAGACCCGCACAATTGTTGAATCCTACAACACCGCATTGGCAACGATTGATCAAACCTCCAGCCTCGTGCGCGAGAAAGAAAAAGCGATCGCAGACATCAGTGAGCGAATGTTATTCGGCATTGCCTCTCGATACGGCAAAAACAGCGAAGAATTTCGCATGGTGAACGGCCCTCAACGCACTCGTCGTCGGACTACTGCCAAATCTGGAGAACCGACGCTGAATAGCGCAGATGCTGGAAAGAAAACTCGCAGCGTGAAGAGTACACCAGAACCGGAAGTGTCTAAAAACGGATCACACCATTAATCAATTCACTAGAGCAGGCAGCTTGCCTGCTTTTTTCTTAAAATTGCTCAGTACTACAGTTGTAGATCGTTCATTGGCAGGTTGAAGGGCTGTCCCCTTCTGAG
>NZ_JCACKG010000085.1:0-16233 GCF_059505265.1 Myxacorys chilensis
GGCTCAGCACCGTAACACGGGTTGGGCTTATTTCCGCTTAGTCTCAACTCCAGTTAGAAGCTTGGCAAGCAGAAGGTGATGCAATCCTCGAACCCAAGACTCTTCAAGTTGTTTGATAATCTTAGCAACCACGGCAGCATAACGACAAAGATAAGCGGCGGCAGATAACCTGGGCAACACCACCAAAATCTTTTAACGTTTGCTTCATCAACTTGTTGGACCTTCGCAATAGCACTTCAAGAGTAATCCAAGTTATTGAGGTACTGACGCAGCTAACTCCTTTGAGTGCATCTAACAAACCCAAGCTCAGCAACGAAGGCATTCTCCAGAGCGCGTGATTATGCTGGATATCCAGATGAGGGAAATGAACAGACTTCCATGCGTTGGATCAAGCCGCCCTCCAAGGTGAAGCGATGACCGACCCGTTCATCCGCTAGAACATCTCCCGCTAGGTCGCGCACAACCTGATGCACCTCAACCAAGATGTGCCCGTCACTCTCCGGGTGAAAGAACATCGGCTCCACACGCCCATCGATCTCGCTCCATTGCTCCGTCCAGTAGGCACGGACTTCCTCTGGTCCACGGACAAAACCGCCTTTGAATGCGCGTGGCCAAGCCACATCGGCAGCCATGATGGCGAGAGCGGCATCGATATCGCGTGCATTGAAGGCTGCGTAAGCGGCGCGGAGCAACTCGATTTCTGAAGCAGTACGATCTTGCATAGTTGATTGTTTCCTTTAAAGGGGTTTTCGTAATGTCAACAGGTCGGATAATTCTCACAGTTGCGATCGAGTCAGCACTTCAACCAGCCGCTGCTCCAGCCAGTAATGCCAAATGATTTGACGGTCGAGCAACTCTGAAACTCGATATGAATCGTCCGCTATGTAAGATGCTGTCCGTAAAGGTCGCGTCGTTGCAGTTAGTGGCGAGGATTGAGCAGACATCTTTACACGACTTGCCCGATTAAGAACTGGAATGCCAAAAGCAGGAATGATTGCAAGTGCTCTGGAGCGGTGACGAAGTTGTATTTGAGTGCCGCCTTCCACAGGAGTTAATGTCCAAGTCACTCGCGATGGTTCACTCGTTAACTGTTCTTTCCAGCTATAAACTAGGTGCTTTGGCGGTTCTATCTCAAGCACTTCACAATCGATCGCGATTTCTTGTCCTGAGAAAGAATAGCCCTGAAACCGAAATTTGTGCCCTAAGCAAGCTTCAAAATCGTTGTCCATCATCCAAGCACTTAAAGCGCGGCGATCGGTCAGTGCTTTCCAAACTTGCTCCGGCGGATGAGGATAGAACACATTGAGCACGACATCCTGGCTCATGATTGTTCCTCTAAATACTCACCCAAAGCATCCAGCTTTGTTGTCCAGAATTGTTCGTACTGGCTGACCCAATCTGATACTTGTTTAAGGGGTGTTGGATTTAAACGATAGAGTCGCTGTCGCCCGCTTCGCTGCTGCGTCACTAATCCCACTTCACACAACACTTGCAGATGTTGTGAAATAGCAGGTAGAGATATCGCAAAGGGTTCCGCAAGTTGTTTAACAGGCTGTTCGCCCTGCTGTAATCGATCGAGAATGGCGCGACGAGTAGGGTCTCCGATCGCTTGAAAGACATCGGCACTGGCAGTTGTTCGACTCATCAAAAACAGTTAAGTGAATGCTTAACTAAGATGATACTTAAGCATTCACTTAATTGTCAAATCATTCTTTAACCCCTTATGCGGCAGGCTAACGACCAAGCTCACCCACTGCCAGAAACGTAGCGAGAAATGAACGAAGCTGTAGGCGGTCGGGTGCAGCGCCTTATTGTGTTGCTTGTTGACTACTCTGGAGCTTGCCCTAACTTCCCTTCAAAATCATAAACAGTGAGTCCAGCTTTATCTTCTGCTTTCGCTCCAATTTAGAAATTAATTAATAATTTCTCCTTTGATATTTGCTAATTTTTCGCGCCATCTTTGCAGATCTTCAGGTGTTTGTCTCACCCAATCTGTTACTTCGCCAACGATTTTCAGTGGTGCTTGGCTGCGATATGAGCGTGTTGGATTGCCCGGAAATTTTTTATCTGTAACGTTCGGGTCATTTTCAAAGCTCCCTGTCGGTTCAACGATATAAACCCGTTCGCGTCCGTCACCTTTGGACAAGGCGGCGGCAAGTCCCGCCCCATTAGCCAGGGCTGTAAAATAAATGTGATTCATTATAATTTCGGGTTTATAGTTCGACCTAAACCCTGCTGTCAGCAAATCGCCAACCTGCAAATCCGCTTTCGTTCCGTGATAAAAGGGGCCGTTGTCTAAAACGTCAGTCCCACCAAATCCGCTAATTTCGCTTTTCATCCTAATGCTCCTAATCTCACGCATAAATGCTTGATAGAAGAAACGAATACAGAGCATTAACTCTGTCTGGTTGCACCAGTAGTCATCAATATAACCCAAGGTGCTAAAACGGCTGATGTTGAAACCGTCTTCAATATCGTTGTAATAAATGCACTTTTGACCAATCAGAGCAACAACCCAAAAACCGCCGCCTTCATCTCCCCAGGGCGACAGGTTCCATTTCTGAGGCTTAATCTTGATGCGTGCCCAAAATCGGTTTACAGGTGGTTCCGCTTCCATATCCACCTCTGCTGACTTGATTAGCTGAAGACGCTCGGTTTCACTGATAGGCTCTCACACAATTTCTACGAAACTTGAGTATGATTACTTCCCTGTAGCTTGAACTTAGATAATTATGTTACAAGCTGCTATCCCGCAGAAAACCTAGCAATCGAACGTTCGCGTTCAGCGGCAGCTAATAACCTTAAAAAACTAAAATTCAGCTCCTGTCCGCCTGCAACGCGATTGTTAGACAGCTTTAAGCTCACTTTTGCTCTGCACTCTTCAACCGAAGTTCTTTAGCTAGATTATTCAAGGTGTTATCTATTACATCTCCTAAATTATGAACAGTGTTTTTATTAAAATGCTTCCAATCAGGAATTTTCTGATCTGCGTCACGCTGTTTCTTCATCAACCTGTACAATTTCATATCGAGTGGTATTAGCTCTTTGTAATATAGCCGTCTGAGTTCTTGATAGGTATCAGTGCTTGTTAGATGTAACGCCTTGCTAATTTCCGCACGTATTTTGGCGAAAATTGCTCCTGTTCTTTTATCGTATTCTTCTACAGCAGCAGAGTAGAGCTTACTTTGCTCAATAGGATCAAAATATGATACTTCAATAGCTAACAACTGATACTCCCAGATCAAGTTTGCAAGATTATCGAGAAGCTGAACCTGAGCATCTATGATTTTATTTTGTCTTAGAAGAGCCGCTTCATATAGTTTTTGTTCTCTAAGTCGCCTGTCATCAATCTCCTTTTGCTTCTGAACCTTTCTCTCGTCAACTATTTTGAGAACATAGGGTATGAGAAATCCAGTTACACCAGCAGTGAGTATCAAAAGGAGAACTTTTTCAAGAAAATCTTGACTAAAACTCATGCGGATTACCCGAGACTTAATGAACTGATGAACACTCGAATACGAAACCTATATCGGTACACGTGTAGATTAGCAGTCTGTCTAACGACCCAGTTCACTCGTCGCAGACAACTTTTCGGATTCAATGAAGAAATTCTGTACGGTTGGTGTGCAACGGGATTGTAGGCTGCTGTTAAAACCTTTTAATCTTGTCATAGTCGCTTTGCGTACCAAGCATGAATGAAAAGAGTTTGCAAAAATAATACAGGAACATCAAAGCCGCTGGATGCAATGATTGATTCGACTTCGTGAGGTGGTAGCACAGCAACATCCCGACCATGAGAGTCAAGGAATTTTTCGATGTCTTGATCTGGGTATTCGGCATATTTCAACATCTCAGTCCAAACCTTGCGAAGGCTTTGATATGAGGAAGTGGACATATCGGAAGCCAAATCTGCGCTAACTAAGTATCCCTGAGAGCGAAGTCGTGAAGCAATTTGACTGAAAAAGTTGCGCCTCTCTTCTTGCTGCATAAAGAAGTGCGAAACCAGCAGGCAAGTTGCTGCATCGAACGGCTCCGAGGCGGGCAATGAGTCGAGATAACCTTCGTGCCATGTACAACGTGATGCAACTCCACACGCTTCGGCTTGCTGACGACAAATGTCAAGCATTGCAGGAGCAGGCTCAACTGCTGTAAATTGCCATTGTGGAAATTCACGAGCGAGATAAATCAATTCCAAGCCGGTTCCGACACCTACACAGAGAATCCGCGCATCAGAAGGAAGCTCAGAAAGGATTAGGCGGGTCAGTAAATGAAGTGTGTCGCGCAATGGAGCGAGCTTAGCTGCTCTTTCGTTGTAGGTAGAGGCGCGTTCTTCGTCAAAGACAACAGCTTGCTTTTGATTCTGCATTATGTAGAGTGAATAACTACTTTATCTTTATCTTGCATGATTCGACCCTACGCAGACAGAGCCAAATGCAGCCTAACAACTGGACTGAAGCGGAAGGAGATCTTGCTGAAGATGAGAACCCTTTGCAACTGCTCAACTGGAGTACTGGGCTGTCTGCGTTGATGCAGAGGCTTCTGCCCATACTCACTATCTTACCGTTCACGGTTCTGTGTTCTAAGTCCTCGTGATTTGATTCCCAACGTCTAGATCTTGATGCCGCGATCGCAATTCAGTAGTTCACCCATCAAGCTTCTAAGATCGCAGTTCCAAGTTGTACACGGTGAGTTCTCAATTCACAAGCTATGGATGGGGCTTTATTCTTTCAACAATATCCTTGTCCTTCAATCGCATAAATTGGACTAACCGGAGCTATGCATACAGATAGCTGTTGGTAGAATTAGTAGGTTAATTTAGAGAGTATGTTCTATGAGCAAATACCTGTGTACAGTCTGCGGTTACACCTATGACCCGGAGGTGGGCGATCCAGATAGCGGTATTGAACCAGGCACAGACTTTTCTGCGATTCCCGATGATTGGGTTTGTCCGACGTGCGGGGCAACGAAGGATGATTTTGAAGAAATAAAAGACTAAATAACCTGAGTTCTGAATAAGAAAGGGCTGGGGAAGTATGGTGAGAAATCGCAGAATCATTTAGCATCCCCCGTTCGGGTTTAGCTTAGAGAAATATTTAACGTGAATTCGGGATAAGACGAGATGTATTAGAACGGGTTGGGTGGCGTTGCCACAATTCGGGGGACTTCCCCCCGCGCCCCCGCCTGTCAGGAGACGGAAGCCGTCCCCCGAAACCCCCTCGCTAAGGGAAATGAGAGGGGATGGGTTGAGAAGCGAGGGCGGGTTGGAGCGTGGCCTTGGCACTGATGGCTTAACTTTTCGTATTAACTTCCCTGCTCATAAAACCTCCGTTCCTGACAAATGGCGTTGCGGGCGCTGATAATTCGTATTTTTCTCCTTGGTCAGTATGAGCGATCGCTAAAAGCTTTCCAAACTTGGGTACGCCGATCCTAACGGGGCGAATCTCTCCAACTGACTGAGGTGAAGCAGGCAAGGTGACAGACAAGCCATCATCGAATGCGATCGCAGCTTCCTCACAAGAAACACCATACTTCGCGCATTCATGTTCTACGTTATTTGATTCACAACGAGTGGATCTTAATTCAGCGATCGCGTTTCCATGTTTTGCCCATTCGGATCTTGATTCACAACGAGTGGATCTTAATTCAACAATCGCGATTCCGTGTTTTGCCCATTCGGATCTTGATTCACAACGAGTGGATCTTAATTCAACAATCGCGATTCCGTGTTTTGCCCATTCGGATCTTAATTCACAACAAGTGGATCTTAATTCAGCGATCGCGTTTCCGTGTTTTACGCATCTGTATTTCAATCAGTAAGAATTAGATTGCATTGCGCCTCTCCGCACAACTGCCGAAACTGCTCTCAATTGGAGTGCAAAGCACTTGTAAAATTCAGCGATCGCACGCAGGTCTAAACCGCTTCCAAGGTTCGCTCCGACGGGCACTCTAGATCTCGTACACCCTAACTCACCCAGGAAGATTTAGGTATGAGCCGTTCAAAACTAAGCTCTCGCACGTTAGAAAAAGCTGACCGTCGGTTTGCCAGCCTAAAGTCCATCAATTCCCGCTTAGATCTCGGTGATGGTGCGACCATCGAATCGTTTAAGGTTTTAATCGAACACACCCGCACTCAGATCGAATACTACAACACCCTGCTTTCGAGCATTGATGCGGCTAAAACATCTGTCGTAGAAGCCGAGAAGTCATTGTCAGAGCTTTCAGAAAAGATGTTGATTGGTGTTGCGTTTAAATATGGCAAAGACAGCCAGGAATACCAAAAGGCAGGCGGCACTCGCAAGAGCGATCGCAAGCGTGCGGTTCGGCAAGCCGCGATCGCGCCCAAGAGCTAGAAAGTGAAGTGCGGTTTCCTTCATCTGATCGACTGTGCGAAACCTTGAAGGAACCGCCGCTTACTGATTGTCGCTCACGGATTGCCGCTAAACTGATTGCGGCTAAACTAAAATCACAAGACCGTCGCACAACTGCGCAAGGCTATGTCCTCTTCCACGCTGCTTCACATTAGCCAAATCCAACTTGCTCCTGGAAGTTCCATTTCGCTTTCAGACGTGAGTTGGACACAATATCAAGCATGGCTGATCGAGTTGGGAGACCATCGCGCCGTTCGGTTTGCCTACAATCAAGGAACGCTGACGCTGACAATGCCCAGTCAACTCCATGAAATTATTAATCGCTTGTTGGCAAAAATCATCGTTGCAATTGCTGAAGAGTTAAATCTGCGATTACGAGAACTAGGATCGACTAGGTTTGAGCGCGAAGACCTCGATCGCGGTATTGAGCCAGATAGCTGCTTCTACATTCAAAACGCCGATCGCATCGTTGGGCTGAATCCAATCATCCCAGATGACCTTCCTCCAGACTTAGCAATTGAAGTAGACATTACCAGTAGCTCATCCAACAAGCTTAAGATCTATCAAGCCTTTGGGTTTCCTGAGCTTTGGACATTCCAATCTGGAACAGTAACGATTCGAGTGTTAGATGATTCTCAGTATGTCAACGTTTCTACTAGCAAAGCTTTCCCGATTGTGACGACCGATCAGCTCAATGAATGGGTGAAACTGCTTGAAACAACAGACGATCTCACCGTAGTAAGAGCAGTGCGCCAGTTTGTAACGGTTGCAAGAGTAGGGCACGAGCCTAAAGACGAGAAATAGATCGACTTATTGAGCTAACTCGTCATCTTTGATCTGGAGCGCGAGTTGGTAGATCTGTCTTTTTGGTAAAGCAGTTTGTTGAGCAAGTTGACGACTCGCTTCAGAACGGGACAGTCCTTGACCTAGGAGACTATGTAATTCCGTCTTTAAAGTCTCCTCAGATAACGGGGCTGTTGTTTGGGATGCGCCCGATAGAATGAGCGTAAATTCGCCTTGAGGATCGCGATCGCTGATCTTAACGATCGCCTCCCCAACTGTGCCACGCCAGAATTCTTCATGCAGTTTAGTGAGTTCTCGTGCGATCGTAATGTCGCGATCGTGCCCAATTACCTCTGCCATGTCCTGAAGTGTCTTCAACACCCGATGGGGAGCTTCATAGAAAATCAGCGTTCGCGGATCAGAACGCAACACGTCTAGCTGAGCGCGACGTTCTTTTTCTTTCGCAGGCAAGAATCCTTCAAAGGCAAAGCGATCGCTGGGCAAGCCCGACGCGCTTAAGGCCGTAATAGCTGCGCTCGCTCCAGGAATGGGTATAACCAGCACTCCTGCATCGGCACAGGCTTTTACAAGTTCATATCCAGGATCAGAAATTCCGGGCATACCCGCATCGGTCACAAGCGCGATCAAAGTACCTTGCTGCAACCGATCGACGAGTTCAGGTGTACGAGTCATGCGATTGTGATCGTGATAGCTAATCTGCGGCGTTTTGATTTGAAAATGATGCAGCAGTTTTCCGGTATGACGAGTATCTTCAGCCGCAATCAGATCCACGGTTTGCAAAACACGTACCGCCCGGAAGGTCATGTCTTCTAGGTTGCCGATGGGTGTACCAACGATGTAGAGTGTGCCAGTCATTCTAGGATCATACAATTAATCAGCGAGGGGCCAATGAGTAAGGGGCTGTTTGTTGGGATGGTGACGCTGGACTTGATTTATTTGGTCGAGCAGTTGCCAACGAGCAATCAAAAAATTGTCGCGCTTGATGCCATCAATTCAGCAGGAGGGCCAGCAACGAATGCAGCCGTTGCGTTTCAACACCTCGGAAATCAGGCCGTGTTAATGGGCGCGATCGGGACGCATCCGACGGCTCATTTAATTTTGACAGAATTACAGGAATGGGAAGTTGCGATCGCCGATCTCGCCCCAAACCGCACCGAATCTCCACCCGTGTCATCGATTATGGTGACGCGATCGACGGGTGAACGAGCCGTAGTCTCAATCAATGCTGTGAAGTTTCAGATCGGACGCGAGCACATCCCGCCCAATGTTTTAGAAGGCGTTGATGTAATGTTAATTGATGGACATCAAATGGAGATTGGAGCCGCACTTGCAGAGCAAGCTTCCTCCAAACTGACCCAATTAGCTCAAGCTCAATCGATTCCAGTAGTGATCGATGGCGGAAGTTGGAAACCTGGATTTGAAACCGTGTTGCCTTGGGTTGATTATGCGATTTGTTCCGCAAACTTCCATCCGCCCGGATGCAAAACGCCGCAAGACGTGATCGATTATCTTTCTGAATTTAAGATCCAACACATCGCCATTACCAATGGAGGAAACGCCATTTCGCTCCTGAGCAATGGTGAAGCGGAAGAAATTGAAGTTCCCCGCATTGCTGCGATCGACACCGTGGGCGCAGGTGACATCTTTCATGGCGCATTCTGTCATTTCATTTTGCAAACAACCTTTAAGCAAGCCTTGTCCCAATCGGCTCAAATTGCCGCTCGTGCGTGTCAATCCTTTGGAACCCGGAATTGGATGAGAACAACCTCCGTATAATAGAAAAACTGTGTACAGGCATCCAATTATGGAAAGCACTCCACTCAAACTAGGGTTAAGCCGTCGTCAGCATTTGTGGATTGCCGCCGCGATTTGGACAATCGTTGGGGCAGGGCTGCTCACAATGGGCATGAAGTTTTGGTTTCAGTTTCCCTACCTCGGATTTCTTGACGCAAAGCATTTAGGCTTAGGTGCAGTGGCGCTCTCGGTTGGAGTGTTGAAAGGAAAAGTTGTCCTGGATAAAACAGCAAACGGTGTGATTGAACGAGCCGATGCGCTACAAGAGCCAAACCCATTCAAAAGTGTGTTTCAAATGTTTGGTGCAAAAACCATTGGGTTAATCATTCTGATGATGACGATTGGGTTGGCATTACGAAAAGCAGGCGTGAGTTATGAGATTCGCGGATTGATTTACCTAGCGGTAGGTGCAGCGTTGCTGTGGAGTTGTCGGCGCTATTGGATCGCTGCTTCTAAATCAGAAGCATTGATCACAGAAGACGCTTAGTTAACTCGAAAATCATTGATATGGCTGCCCTCATCCCCAACCCTTCTCCCATGGGGAGAAGGGAGCAAGACTTCCGGTTCCCTCTCCCGCAGGAGAGGGCTAGGGTGAAGGCAAAGGGATTAATTACTTGAGGAGATCAACACTAGTGAGCGTACATGACCGTTTAGACGAAATTTTAGCGATCGCACTCTCGATCGGTTGGGGAACCGCCGATATTTTGCTCAACGCTCAACGCTCCTCTTTTGAGATTGAAAGATCGGGTGATAGTCCCGTCACCTCTGCCGATCTTGCTGCCAATCATTACATTCTCAACAACTTGCAAGCCGCCTTCGGACTCCAAGATTTTGCCTATCTCAGCGAAGAAACCTTTGCCTCTCAACCCACCTCCGATCGCTTAGGCAAACCGTGGGTCTGGATTATTGATCCGCTTGACGGCACAAAAGATTTCATCAATCGCACCGGAGAATATGCCGTTCACATCGCATTAGCCCATCAAGGGCGTCCGGTACTGGCGGTTGTAGCTTGCCCCGAACTCGATAAACTCTATTACGCCACGCAAAACGGAGGGGCATTCGTTGAACGTCGGGGTCAAGCTTCACAACAACTCCACGTTTCAGCCATCGCTCAACCCGAAGCGTTAACTATCGTGGCAAGTCGCAGCCACCGCGATCAACGGTTTGTGCAACTGCTCGAACGTTTTCCCTGCACGCAACAAAAGCAAATGGGCAGCGTTGGCTGTAAGATTGCCGTGATCGCAGAGCAAACCGCCGACGTTTACATCTCTCTATCCGGTAAATCAGCCGCGAAAGATTGGGACTTTGCCGCACCTGAACTGATTCTCACGGAAGCAGGCGGACAATTCACGTATTTTGATGGCACACCCGTGCAGTACAACCGCGAAGATGTGAGCCAGTGGGGTGGCATCATAGCAAGCAATGGAAGTTGTCATGAGGAATTATGTGCGATCGCACAGACCCTATTAGAACAAATCGACGCCGTGAGCCGTTAGCGATCGCTAATTTCGATGTCCTGCGTCGCAACTCGACTTCTCAAGAATCCTGCAAAGTACTCATCCACTGCGTCTGTTACATCTGCTACCACTGTTGCCGATATTTGTAGAAGATCTAAGTTGATTTACTTATCTTTATCAGAACTTATATTACGCAATCGACCGGAATGTTCTCTTCTAAATCCCTACGCTGAGCCAATTTAGGCAGTGAGTACGTAGGCTGCGTTTGTCTTTTTTGTATTTAAAGTTATTTATTAGATTTCTTGAGCTTGTGTAAAGCTTTCAAGTTGAATTGAGTTTTCTACGTAGATTTAAGGGCAGATCTAAAGAATAAATGCAAAGATAGCACCGTGCGTTTTTTTATCCTACGCGTTATCTTTGCGCTTCCTCCTTAAGGCGGAAATAAAGGCAAAGGCAACGCATGAAGAGAACGCTCAACATCGCTGGGTGCTAGAAATCAACTGCCATTTTCAAGAAGCCGTCAAGAAGCTGTCAAGGACACTAACGTGCGCTAATTGCATCTCCTTGAACGCTTTACAGAATCAAAAGTCGCCATGATTCTACTAACTTGACTCAAACAACCAGTCTCCATTAACGGCCTCCTACCAGTCTTATGTCTTCAATTGTTTAGACACAAGACCCATTTGATTGTAGGAACGGCGTGAATTGTGAGGCGCATAAGTCAACTAGGTGAATCCTGCAAGTCACGCTAGAGCGGAGTTTTTATGAAGTCACATCACCCTACTACCGAGCGCAAGGCTCACTTTTATTTCCTCGATGCCCTCCGAGGAATTGCCGCCCTCTGGGTAGTACTTTTCCACGCTCAATTAAACGAGCGTCTCGATCACCTCAGCCAAGCTCTACCGAGCTGGATCAATGCTCCCCTGTTGGAGTGGGGAAGCTTAGGAGTCGCCATTTTCTTTGTGCTGAGCGGTTTTGTGATTGCCCACTCACTTCGAAATGCAAACATCGACGGCTTGTATTTCCGGCAGTTCTCGCTCCGGCGTCTCGCTCGACTAACGCCGCCTTATTATGTGTCGATCGCAGTCACGATCGCCTTTGCGTTGCTCTCATCAATCGTGAAAAAGCAACCCCTTGCACCGATGGATGAACCTCTCTCTATCGGCAGGCTAGTGGCTCACTTAGGCTATGTTCAAGAGTTGTTAGACTTCAAAAATATTAATGATGTCTATTGGACACTTTGTTTAGAAATTCAGTTCTATTTTCTGTTTTGTGCCCTGCTCTGGCTCGGACAGTGGTCAGCGCGACGGCTGCAACTAAACGTTGATGGAGCGCTGAACTCGTTTTCCGCACAAACGCTAGTCTTTCTTCCGACGGCAGTTCTAGCGGCTCTATTTCCCCTCGGCATTTTGGCGATTCCGGGTCGAGCAACGACGTTTTTGCCCTTGTGGTATAGCTTTCTGCTAGGTGCATTCGCATACTGGGCCTGGACACGCAAACTGCCACTCAACGCCTTCCGGTTCTATGGTGCTGTCTTGCTGGTAGCCGGAATTGCTCACCGAGATGGCTTTGCGATCGCATCGGTAATAACAGCATTCTTGCTGCTTGAAGTCGGACGAGCTAACCGGATGCAGCAATGGCTCAGCGCACGTTGGATACAGTTTTTAGGAAAGACTTCTTACAGTCTTTATCTCGGTCACGTGCCGATTATCGGCGTTGTCTTCTTCGTGACCCAAAAGCTGCTAGGGGTTTCCGTTCTATCGGATGTCGTCTGCTTGATCGCCAGTCTTGCGGCTTCTATTGGGTTTGCTGCTGTGATGTGGCACTTTGTAGAGAAGCCTTCGATCGCCCTTAGTCAGCAGGTCAAACTTCCTCGTCGAGAAAACGTGCTAGCGCAAGCCTAAGCTGCGCGTCTAATCGTCAGATCTGTAAGGGACTACATAATGCAGTCCCTTGCAAATAAATACCCGCTACTCTTGACGAGTGCCAATTACAGCGTAAAACGGATCGCCTCCACCCATGCCCAACAGTTGCATGAAACTGGGAACTTGAGACTGACGTTGAATGACTTCTGGTTCAGAAAATCCCGGAACAGAATTGAAATAGGTTTTGACCAACTCAATGCGACCCTCTTCAGTATTGTCGCGCCATGCTGCGATCGCTTTTTGATAAAACATCCGATTTGAGAAACTGAAAATAGCGATTCCTCCCGGTTTGAGAATCCGATGAATTTCGGTGAAAACCGCTTCAGGATACTGCAAATACTGTACGGACACCGTATTCAACACTGCATCAAACGACTGATCACTGAGGGGAAATTTTGGATTCTCGTTCAGATTTTGCACAAAGTAATGATCGAGGCGAGGATTCTTAGCAAGTTCTTCCTCATTCAGTCCGTGTCCTTCAACATGCTCAAATTTCATATTATCGGGCAGATGAGAGACCCAGCTACTCATCATGTCGAAAATGCGCGTGTTAGGAGAAAGGCGATCGCGGTACAAATCGGTCAACTGTTGAATGAATCCTTCATCAACATGAGTGACGTAGCGAGGATAGTCGTAAAACTGGTTGTCGTTTGAGTCATCAAGTTTGGTGCGCTGATCGGGACGGAGCAACATAATGAATTTGAATCGTGGGTTCTTAATGTAGCTTAACAAACCACGTGGCTACGTTTCCTCTACCCAATAGTACGACTAACATAACCTTCTAAAGAAACCGCATTATGATGAAGGCAAGCACGAGAATTTCAGCACGGACATCAACGCTACTTTTGTCCCTAGTGCAAGCAAACGTTCTCTGAAGTGTTGAGTTATCAGAGTTTTTAGTTAAATTCTCTAAAACGTTAAATTCTCTAAAACGTTAAATTGTCTAAAACAATCGCTGCACCTAGCTTCAGACGTTCTTAATCTTATTTTGCAACAACTGGTGTTGCAGATTAATTCTTTGAGCGTCGGACTTCCTCAACCTGCCCGACTTCAAAAATTAGGGTAAAGGGCTGTCCCATTTCTCGGCTGATAAATTCCTCTAAAAGTTGCGCTTGCCGAGAGGTCACCGGATCTCTCGCTCGGACAGTTAACCGAACAGCGGGCGGATTTGAGAGCCAATTCACATTTGTCCTGATTAGCTCTAAGCGTTGAAAGGTGAGCGTCCGATTTAACAAGGCTTGTTCTAAACTCGTTTGCAATTGCGCTTGACGGATGAGGCGAGCAAAGCTCAACCCCAACGGAATGAGTAACAGCACGGTCAAAACGGCTGCCCAACTTAATGCCTTACGAGCATGACGAAATCGTGCATATCCAGCAATCAAAAATGTCAGCATACAAGACAGCGTGATGCCGAGTAAGTTAGTGATGTATAAAAGACTAGCTCCGGTGCTCAGTGACCAGTCTGCTTTCGCCAGTCCTAATCCAATCACACACACCGGGGGCATTAGGGCAACCGCGATCGCTGTCCCGGCTAAACTGCCTGCAATCTTGGGTTCCACTTTGGCATAGCCACTAATCCCGCCTGCTGCAACCGCGATGCCAAGATCTAGCAAGTTGGGTTCTGAGCGTGCCAAAACCTCGCTGCCATAGCTGGGAAGAGCCACAAGCATTCCAAGCATCCAGGAAATCACAACGGCTAACAGCGTTCCGATCGTAATTGAGAGTGCCCCTTGTCGAAACAAGGATACGTTTCCGATTAATGCACCGAGCGCGAGTCCGCGAATCGGCAACATCAGCGGGGCAACAATCATCGCGCCAATAATGACTGCCGTACTGTTAGAAAGCAATCCGAAGGTTGCGATCGCGCAAGAACCAACAATCAAAAGCAAGTAGATTTCATTGAGCGTTGACTCATCACCCAAATCCAGCACAAGTTGTTGAACTTGAGCCGGTTCGGCACGTTTTTGTCGAGACCGATGAAAGCGATCGCGGAAGTTACCCAGCACGATTAAGTTCCTCCAAAAAGCCCCTATTATTACAGTCCATCCTTAGGGTAGTCGACATCTAGCCTAAGCCAAACTAAAATCAGCCGCAGTGTTGATAAGGATGACTCATGCTATTCGCAGTCCTAACCGAGAATGTGACAATTGAAACAAATCTCAAAGCATTTCTATTAGTGTTGTCGGTTTCGTTGAGTGTAGCAACCCTTCCCAACATTATTAGCGGATTCCGTCGGATTCCTTATACGTTACTGCTCGTAATTGTCGGACTAGGACTTGCGTTTGCTGATGTGCGGCTCGTTGAATTATCGCCAGAGCTGATTCTGACTATTTTCTTACCGCCCTTATTATTTGAAGCAGCTTGGAATCTCAAGTGGTCAGATCTAAAGCGCGACCTCGTTCCTATTGGTTTATATGCCGTGTTGGGTGTAGTAATCTCGATCGCAGGAGTTGCCTTCGGCTTACAAATTGTTGCAGGGTTACCACTGATGACCGCACTCCTAATTGGTGCAAGTTTATCTGCAACCGATCCTGTCTCCGTGACAGCACTCTTTCGAGAACTGGGAATCGATCGACGACTGACGACCCTAATGGAAGGGGAAAGCCTCTTTAACGATGGAATGGCCGTAGTGGCCTTTGGCTTATTGGTCGGCTTGCCTCTAGGAAGTACAGAGTTTGGATTGCAATCAACCACAGTGGAATTGCTGAGCGTTGTAGGCATTGGTGTCACGATCGGGGGATTAATCGGCTTTGGTGTTTCCTACCTGACTCAACGATTTGATCTACCCCAGGTCGAACAATCTTTAACGCTTGTTTCTGCCTATGGCACGTACCTCATTGTTGAGGATTTGGGTGGTTCTGGTGTGATTGGCGTTGTGACTACTGGATTGATTTTAGGAAATTTTGGGTCTCGAATCGGCATGAATCCTCGAACTCGCATTATCGTGACTGAGTTTTGGGAATTTCTCGCGTTTTTTGTCAATTCGATTGTGTTTCTGCTAATCGGAGATCAAATTCACTTTAGTCAGTTGGCACAGCATTTTAATGTAATTGTTGTCGCGATCGCAGGGATGATTCTAACTCGCGCGATCGCTATCTATATTCTCAGCATCAGTAGTAACCAACTTGTACAGTCTGAAATTACGTTTCCGAAGCAAATTATATTGTGGTGGAGCGGATTGCGGGGATCTGTTGCGATCGCATTAGCATTAAGCATTCCTACTACGTTGCCTGAACGTGAAACGCTAGTTGCAGCCGTGTTTGGTGTTGTGCTGTTCACGCTGTTAGTTCAAGGATTAACGATCAAACCGTTGTTGCAATGGTTAAATTTGCTCGGAGATCAACCGTTACGAGAGCAATATTCTCAACTGATTGCTCGTGAAACGGCGCTCGATCGAGTATTGAATTATTTGACTCAGGCAGAACTTCGTCCTGGGATTGACCCTGAGTTCTACCGATACCAAACCACCTTAGTAAAAGGTGAGATTGGGCAAATTCAAGCCCAAATCGAGACCTTGCAGAATGAGCATCCTAATCTGCAAACCTTCATGATTGAACAACTGCGCGATGAGTTATTTGCGCTCGAAGCAAACACCTACGCAGAACTCGTTCGCACCGGGCAACTCAATCAAGAACTAGCCCCATTGTTGCAAAATATTTTGTCTGAGGAAGGGAGGTAAAAGCTAATCCCCCGCTACATTGGTGTTGAGAGGTGTTAATAAGCAAATTTTGATACTTGTTACCGTCTTGGTCATCATTTGATCGCGAATCTTTCAGCGTTTATCAATGCAGCGATACCACAATTGAGGCTGTTGCTGAACTAACTGGAGTTTAGAGGCTGTTTGAAAAGTTTTAGGAGGTATCAACTTAAGCTAATCGTCTAACC
>NZ_JCACKG010000086.1:0-15150 GCF_059505265.1 Myxacorys chilensis
GAAGAGATTTTATTTGCTTTGCTTCCCCTGCCGCTTCTAACTAGCAACTTAAGTTCCTATACGATTAGTGGTCTGGTGAGCTTCTTGGCTAGGAAGTTTTCGATCAGTTGGGTGCAGTCCTCGCGTGAGCCGCCTGCAAACTTGACGAACTCTAGAGCTACCTCATCGCCATGCTGGACGCATAGATTGACAAAGCTTTTTCGTGAGGCAAAGGGGCGAATCCGCTTGTAGCAGGCGAGAACGTAAAGCCGCCACACCCCTTCCTTGTCAATCGGCACACTTTCGGGCAGCCCGATCGCGGTGCAATCTCGGCTGATGATAGAGGGGTTAATGCCTCCAAGCATCTCCGCAATTTCTCGACGGGTAAAGGTTACAGGTTCTACCATGACTGGCGACGGCAAGTGAGGTAGAGGATCTCTAGGGGGTCTTCTCATGCAAGGCGTGTTAGGCATGTCAACTTTTAAAGCGTGCGATGAACGTGCGATGAACATGCCAGCAATGTCAGCACGTCGGGCGGCAAAGTAGCATGAATTTTGAAAGGGGGAGATTCCCCGAACTGAGACTGGATAAGAATTACAAGAATTTGGACACGAGAAACTAGCACGCGCGTGCTTACATCACCGCTTTGAACGACTTCAAATCGGGCAGAAGCTGAAGCTTAGAGCCAATGGTTGAGAAAATGATCGGGGTTTTCGCTTCCATCGATCGCGCCTTCAGTCGTTCTAATTGCTCAATGAGTGAGTCACTATCCACGGGCACAAGATAGCGATTCTTCATTAGATTGCGAATCATATTAAAATCGCCGCGCTGCCTTCCCTGCTCATCAATCCAGCTATAGCCCTGACACAGAATGTTGAGGTTGCTACGGATGTTAGAGTCTTCTGTGATTCCTAGTGATGCGACGTTATAAGATTGCGTGTCCACAAGTAAGCAAACATTCATCTCTCTGCCTACCGTCACTAGGGTTGAGAGTTTTTTAGAGTAGTTGGTTTTAAACCATTTCTCTTCGCGGCATGTGTCATAGATGGAGTGCCAGTCCGAGAGAATCAGTCTCACGGGTTGAGTCTTAAATGATTCCCTTGCAGACTCGGGAGAGCGGCGGCGGGCGTCGAAGATGTTGTAAACCTCATCGATCGCTGCGAGTGCCAGCAATGGGTCAAGCGGATCGAAGAGTGCCGTTCTACCGCGTTCCCGCAAACCACAGAAAGAATCGTTCTTCTGAGCAATTACCCATGCTTCGAGGTTGGGAAATTTGGCAAACATCCGGTTAAGAATGTATGCCTCAGAAACACTCTTTCCGGTTCCGGTAGCGCTCGCGAACACAGTCGAAATATCCGAAACGACGATCTCATCGAGAGTCTGACAGATGCCAGGTTGCTCGATGGGCGGTTGTGCCACAGGCGGCGGCGCAGGTTGTGCAGGTTGAACGGGTGCAGGCAATGGCCCAGGCATTGCAACCGGAGTGACGGGCGGCGATGGCTGCTCAACTACTGGTGCAGGTTGAACGGGTGCAGATTGAGAAACGGGCGGCCTGTCATCTGGCTCCTCTTCGTCCTCGTCTAGGTCCATCTCCATCTCGTCGGGATCGACTCCCAGATATTCGGCATAGTAGCGACGCGCATCATCTTCGGCAATCACTTCGTCAACTTGCAGTTTCGCGCCTGCGTGAAGCTGCAATTTCTGCACTTTCGCTTGGGCAATCGTCTCATTCTGCATGTAGGCGATGTTCTCCTCTTGCAGTCTGAACCGCTCTGCAATTCCTTCCTTCTTTTCAACGACTTGAGAAGCTTTAATCGTGAAGGCAAACGCACTCGCGCCGATCGCAGCAGAGAAGAGAGAAGACAACAACATGCCGCCGCTTTTTTGCCCAGAGGTTAGTGAACTGGTCGCGCAGAGGATGCCCAACACGCCAACCGCAATCCCTAGACCAATATGCGTTCTATTTAGCTCGCCTTCATTGGGCATGTGCTGCACCGTCATTTTGATGACCTCCGTAACAACAAGCTTGCACCCACTGCCACGAGTAGCGCGACGGCGGGAATCGTAGCCTGTAAGCCAACCTTCTGATTAGATGGATTTGCCATCGTGCCGTAGATGGCATCCCACGAGCCGCCAACAATACCGAAGAGGACAATTACGCCAATCATCACCGCTAGAATGCGCTCCGAAGTGCGACGGGATAAGCAGGTATACACGATGCAACCCACGATCGCCAATCCCACGATGAGCAGGTATCCGGGCATGACACCGGGGATGAGCCGCGCGAAAAGGGTTGCACCCAAGCCGATCGAGAACAGCAGACCAACCCGAGAGATGCCGCGAACGATATCGTGAAAGGTGAGCGGTTTGGGTGCTTCCTCAACTTCCCAATCGCCACCGGGAACGAGAAAAGAGTTACCCTGTTTCAGGCGGCGCGGGTCATAGATAAAGCCTTCGTCATTGTCGAACATGGCTTCAGTCCTCAGTTAAATAGCGCTGTTACAGCGTTACCCCTACGGGGCTGAACGGTCCTGCCGTTGATGTAGTCGGTGAACTCGCGCCGCTCCTCTGATCGCAACTTCGCCTCTTCTGGTTGCTCCTTAATCCGGTTGATATCGTCGTTGACCTTTTGGCGGCTCACCGTGCGATCGACTCGCATTTGAGCAACGGCTTTCTTCCGCATTGCTGCGAGTTCTAATTTGAATTTGTTCTTGCCTGACGTGAGATCCAGCTTGCCTTTACGTCTAGCGAGTTGGATTCCATGCTGAGTATCTTGGGCAAGCTTGCTCAAGGTTTGGTGATGTCTCTCAACCGTGATTTCCAGTTGAGAAACCATCTTTTCGATTTCTTCTTTACGTTTGAGGGAGGCTTCGATCGCTTCCTTGCGCAGCTTCTCAATCTCTACCGTGCATTTGGTAATGACTTTGATGCTCTCGAAAAGAGATTTCGCTATATCGACTTGAATTTTCATCTCGTTCGCGTAGTTGCGAAGCTCATGCGCGTCTTGGGGGTTGGCTCTACCTAGCTTGGTAAGGTCAAAGCCGAACTGAGTAGATAACCCTTGAAGTAGGGTAGGGGTACTACCTTCGACGCCAACGCGGAATTGAGGAGTTCTGCCGTTTGAGGAGTTTGTGTTGGTCATGCGACACCCGTGCAATAGCGTTCTAGGTCGTGCCTGAACATGCGAATGATTTAACAATAAAAAACCGCCCTACACTTTGGACGGCTTCAAGAGACTATTTCTTATAAGGTTTATAAGAATTGGTTCAGAGATCCTTCATCACCTCGCGAATATCACTAAACATGGTGGGTTCGTTTTTGAGCCAATGCGCGATCGCAAGTCTCATTTTGTGGGCATCAGTAGGGGCTCGGTGGGTGGACCCTTCAGCGAACCAGTTGTTCACAGTGGCAATTCGGCATCCAGCAATTTTTGCCAGTTGTTCGCGGGTAATGTCTGGATAAAGACGGAGAAAGTCATCAAGCTGCATGGTCATTCGGTCAAGAGAGTCTGCGATCGCTCTCCAATCTTGCCACTCAGGTGAGGGTTTGACGTTCAAGTTGCCTCCTGATGAAACAAAATTTCGCGTAGATAAATCACGCTGCAATCTCGGCAAATCGTTTCTGATCGAGCAGGTCTTGGGCGTTTTCGGCTAGAAGTGGGTGATTCAGAACCAGGAGTCTGACCATTTCGGCAGCAATTTCTTCAGCTTCCGCTTGCGTGCAAGGATTACCCTCAGAATCGCGAACCTGCTCAATCTTGAGAATGAGGAGGCGAGAGATTTCTTCCATAGGTTGTCTCCAGCAAGGTTTGTTGACAGGGAACACACGAACTGGCGCGGAAAAATTAGCAGTCGCTCACAGCTTTCGACCAAATACGATCGGCTTCAGAGCGAGGCATTCCGTTCTTCAGGTTGGTTTGACGCGTCTGTGCCGTATCGTCTAAGCATTGCTGAGAGGGCTCGGCGTGGGCAGCGGGAACGAAAGCGGTGAAAGCAGCAGTAACGAAAGCGATGACGTAGCATGAGTTAATTCTCTTGTAGGGTGAGTGGGTAGCTGTCAGGGTTGAGCCGAGGGCAGCTACCCGTTTGAATTTTTAGAAATCAAAACGGAATAATTTTGTTCACTAAGTCGGCGGACGCTCTAACGATCCACTGGTAGCCGTCGTGAGCCAGAACGATTTCGCCAACTCGGAAGCGTTTTCTGGCGTCTTCCCAGTACTCCAGTTCAGCAAGAGCGCGAACGAGTAAGGGAGATGAGTGAACGGCGTGATAATCGAGGGCGGGGAGTTCCGCCCGGAATGAATTTTGCATGTCCAGGCGTCCTCGTTAGGCCGATAGAGCGAGTTTCAGGGTTTGACGCTTGGACTCTAAATTTTGCTCGTAGAGCCAGAGTGCTGCCTCTTCGTAGTTCAGATACGTCTGATGGTCGTGATGAAGGGTGCGATCGATGTAGTTGATGATCCAGCCACCACGAGCAACGCTGAATTCGATTTGTCCTAGGAAGGATTTTTTGCCCTGCCGACGCTCAATGCGAAGGTCGTAGGTTCGAGGGCCTGATCGCTCAAAGATGATGACGATCGAGGTGTCCCCTGCTTCTGGATAAATCCAGTTTTGGCGGGAGTTGGGTAGACGGGGTTCAACGGGTCGAGTCGTTTGTTCTATAATGGTTTCAAACCTAATTTGTGGTTAATTCCCGCCATTGCTTGAAGTTGTCCAGGCCCAGAGCAAGGCGGGTTTTGATTTTTTTGGCTTACATTTTGCCGCGTAGAAGTTAACTTGTTAACCGCTACGATTGATAATGTAATCGCTAAATCGGGCGATTTCAACTGCTACGATTAAAATTTTCCGTGATACGATTAACCTGTTAATCGCAAAAGTTACGGAGGATAATTGTGGTGTCTATTTTGAACGCATCACAAATGACCATTAGATGGCGATTGGCGGCAGTTATGGCTGATCGAGAGATCGACTATAAGCAACTTGCAGAAATGACGGGATTTAATAAAGTGACCGTCTCTAGGCACAAAAATCTGCGAGAAATGCCTGATCGCCTAGAAAAAGAGACGCTAAACGCTTACTGCAAAGCACTTCAATGTGAACCAGGAGAGCTATTGCGCTATCAGCCCGACGAGGAGCCTGCAAGTGAAGCGCCTGTCGCGATCGCAAGCTAACGTAAGCTGATCCACCAGCCGCGTTGATTCTCGAATAGATCCCGCCTTACGGCTTGCAAGTTAGGAGGTTTCGATGACTCAAACCACCCTTATCCGCCACACCCCTGACCAGCGCATCGTTCTCTCTGGGCGATCGTGGGAGCAATTCAAGCTCATTCAAACGGGCTTTGAAGATGCCCGTGGCGTCAGGCTGTTCTACTACGACCACACGATCGAGATTCTTATGCCCGGACGCGATCACGAAGTATTCAAAGGCATGATTGGCTTCTTGATTGAATTCTTCTGTTCAGAGAAGCAGATTGAGTTTGAATCCACAGGGTCAATGACCCAAGAGCGTGAAGGCGTCACCTCTGCCGAAGCGGACGAATCCTACTGCTTTGGCAGCTCGAAACCGACTCCAGATCTCTCGATTGAAGTCACCTTTACCAGTGGCAACACGGGCAAGCTGGGTCGCTACCAAGCCTTAGAAGTCCCCGAAGTGTGGTTCTGGGAAGATGGTTTGTTTAGCCTCTATCGCTTGCGTCCATCAGGCTATGAGCGAATCGACCGGAGCGAAATTCCTGAACTAGCAGACCTCGATATCGAGTTGCTGACGCGGTGCGTGCTGATGGCTCAAACCTCAAGGCTGGCGGCGACTTCAGAGTTTCGTCAAGCAATATCCAGTTAACTAACGTCTCGGTTAAGTTCCCGCTCAACAGACCCCACGTTGAGCTAAATTCTTTCGCTTAAACACAAAAATCGCCCCTCATACACAGAGAAGCGATATCTAACGTTTGAAATTATCTATGGCTATCTACCTAAACGCGCGCTCGTCGCGCCGGCCATACAAAGCGAACTGTCCCTACAGAATCAAATTTCATAAAAACAAAAAACTGCCCCTCGGTGACGAGAAGCAACTTTGCCCTATTCAGGAATTATTTATGTCTCTTTCGACGCCTCAACAATCATTGCCAGGGCAAGAACCACGAGTATTGCCACGATCGGCCAGTTCTCCCAACGCGAGGGATCGAAATAGGGATGGCTCATGCAGGTCTCCTCCATTCACCGCCAGCAGGTGCACTCGATCCACCAGCGCAACGGAGCCAAGCTTCGCCCCCAGTGTCTACCGCAACCTTAATCGTTTGTGGATCTACTCGTAACGACCATAAGGTCACTGCTGGAGTCTCGCACTCTGACTTTAGAGGTGCGACGAAGTAATTTATGACTCTTTCGACGCCAGAACGAGCGCATAGGCAAACAGCATCAGAATCATGACTACGATCGCCCAATTCTCCCAGCGGGCGGGATCAAAGTAGGTTTCGTTCATCAACGACACATCTCCAATGCAAAGACCCCAGCAAAATGATGTCCTTCGACAGCAGTTAGCGAGGCAACGATTGGCTTTGCCAAGCTCCTCCAGATCGCGGTCAAGGCAGCCATTATTCTGCTTGCTCCGGGCAGTAGTGAGGAACGGCCAGTCCATTCGTAATGCCTAGAACTTGCACCGTTGCTTCGTAAACCTCCCCATCCTGATCGACGACTGCCTCAACTTGGGCCTCGATAATTTCATCCATGGTCAACCCACTTCTGAGCCCCACACAGACGCTTTTTGCTGTGCTAATGAGGTCTTCTGGATTCGTTGCCTGCACCTGAACTATGGCTCTAATCCGCCCCGATTGAACCTGCCGTGCTTGCTGCTGATAGGCCGTCACAAACGCCTGATCAACCCGAGTCAAAGGCCGGGCAAATGTAGCAGCCGGAGCTAACAGAACCGAGAGGAGCGCGGAGACGGCAAACAATCTTTTCATGGTTTAACCCGGAAATCTGATTTCAACTTGCCCCGCCGATCGATCTCGATTTCACTCATAAAGTCTGGGTAAAGAAAATCGCCGTTTCAGGTCGGAGTTCCGCGATTCCACGATCCGTGACCCTGGAGGACACGAATGATGTATTTCGACACCAGTTAGCGATCGCACGCGAGCAGCCGAAAACGTCTGTTCGCAACTCAATAGGAGGCGGGAAACCGGGGTTGTGGCAGACCTAAGCCCAGCGTGAAGGCTAGACCGTAGCGTAAACGCACCTCCCCTAGGCCCATTTTTTGCTTCAAACAAAACCGCGCTCCTTTGGAGCTTGGCAACGCCAATCCTGTGGAGCTTAGCAGAGCTAATCGCACTATCACCAGATACGATCGCTAGTTTATTCCTGCAAATTTTCAGTTCAATCATGCATCACTCAGACCCCCAAGACGTGCCCAACCGAGTTGCACCCCTCAAGCTGAGCCGAGCAGACCACGAGAAGCAGCACTGTCACTGCGGCGAATGCTTTGATCCAAATCTCGAAGACTTTCCGCGAACGTTTCGCTGCACCTCCTGCTCTCAGGAAGTGCCTTGGTGTCGAGGCATGGATGATAACTATGCAGAACTGTGCGATCAGTGCGCCATCAATGTTATGAGTTTGGAGGGGCTGCTCGATTCATAAGACGTACGAACTGCCTGAGCCCGGCAGTTCACGAGCATCTTTGCCAGCGAGCACGGTACGACCCATGGCCCCTCAGGTAGGAGCGACCGGAATGGGGGCTCAGCACCCAATACCCTGGAGACTTCAGCGCCAAAAGGAGAGATCCGGACTGGAGGTCTAGCGAATTGCCACTCTCCGGGTCGGGTCGTCAAAAATTTTTGCGACAGATGGACAGGCCCGAAGGACAGGATGAAAGATGAAAATAAAAATTTTCAACAGCACCCAAACACCGTATCCCCATCCTCATGAGGATTGGTGGTGTGACAGAATGCGACGGGTTGTGTCGAGGGCAATATTTTGAAAGTCGAGGGCAATATTTTGAACTGGGTTGATTCCTCTCCCTGCTCCACGAGGGCAGGGAGAGGAATGACGCCATCTAACCGTGACGGAGAGAGACAATAGAGCGCGCCGACTCAGCTTTGGTCATCCGAACCTGAATGAACGGCACGAGTTGAGTGAGGGCTTGTCACGTCAGGTGTAGCGCTGCTGTCCTGCGGTTTGCCCTCCTTCTGGCAATTTTTCAGCTAGGGAGTGCATCAAAACCAGGCTGTTGGAGTAATATGTCGGCGCTTCATGCACCTGAAGCAGAAGTGGTCGTTGACCGCCTCGTTGCGTCCTTAGGCTGACTGGACTTCCAGCCCCAAGTTGCTCACCGCGTGCAAGACGTTGCAAGACGGGCGGTAACTCCGAGTCTGCATCGCTCGTCCATGCTCCTAGGGCGTCGCTTGAAGAGCGCAAAAACGCTGCCGATGCCGATGCTGAGGGCGCGACACCACCTCTACCTTGTCCAGCCGCTGTCGCAGATCGTCCCACAACCGATGGCGAGAGCAGTCCATTTTTCTGACCCAGTGCTGGCCAGACGACTTGATTCATTCCGTTCATGGGCTCATTACGACAGGAGTGTGAAACGCCTCATTTTGACCAGAAACTTTCACTTTATTTCAGGAAATTTCACCTTTTTTTTACTCTATTTTGCGCTATGGATCGCGCAACACTAAGCCAGGAGAGGCTTTGGGTAAATTAACGAAGGAGGAGAGGGGTGAAATTCGACCACTTTGCTTGCACCACTATATCTGGAGAATTCTGATAGTAAGATACGGCATTATCAAAGTTAGCAAGTTCAATATTAGGTTGATAGTTTGAAGTCTAAAAGGTCTGAGAAGAACTTATAAAAACGATCGCGTGAAAGATCAGAGCAACGCGATCGTCGGGCTTGGATGATATCTCGTAAAGGAGAAAATCCTAAACCAAGAAATTGATCTAAAAGCCCAATAGAATGCAAGCAATTTTAGCCATTCTGAAAGAGCTGTGGCAGAATGCTTAATAGAGCAAAACGCTATATATAGTGAGGGCCATGGAAAGCGAAATTAGCCTACCGGCGAGAGTCCAAATCAATCTCTACGGGAGGCGGCACGAGCGAGACCTCCTGAAACGAATTGCGGCTGATCGCGGTACGAGCGCCAGTGCTTTGGTGATGAGTTGGGTGCGGTCGCTTGAGAGCTCGCTCGAGCCGCAGGTGGAGCCCCCAATCCTGGGGCGAGGCTAATCTCGCCTCGCTCAACGACCGTGACAAAAATCAGGAGGGAAATGACCGATGAGGCAGCAACGCGCCCAACAGGGCGAACCTGTACAAAAGCATGGACTGAGTTCTGGCTCCCACCGCTTGGCCTCGCTCGTCACCTGTATAGGCGTGCAGGAGGTCACCCTCGCGACTCAGGCAAGCGTCGAATGGCTTGATCGGCTCTGTCCGGAGCCGCCACAGCAAAATCCCCCGAACGCAGGTTAGAGCCTGCAATCAGGGGATCTCGATTGTTACTCCGAAATAGCGAAGTTTCTGAGGCTGGCGCTATTTCTATTCACTTTCACCCGTTGTGAACGGGCTTCTAGCTATGAAGAAATTAAAGCGTAAAGACGAAAGTGTCAATCCGTCGACACACCCAAATTATAACAGAGATGAGAACAGTTCTCAACCAGGAGTGCTGGTAGCTCCAAAGTCGGATTTGACGGTGGCGCGGGTTCCTGAAAGTTTGGCCCTCGCAGGTGATCGCTGCCGCATCAAGTGTGCCTCGTGGTGTGTCGGTACCCCGGTGACGAGAGATGGGGTATGCAGAGCGATCGAACGAATCGGCAACAGGCACAATCATGGGTCGCTCTATATCGCGATCGAAGGGGGTGCAGCATGATCAACTCTGCACTCTCTAAGCTAATCCCCACGCGCCAATCAAACCCGTGTCCTATCTGCGGCGGTATTAGCGGCAAGTGTCGCACCCAGGCCAATACCCCGCTCGTGCTCTGCATGACGCTCACGCAGCCTTCAGACACCCCTTTCGGCTATCGCTACATCAAACCTAGCAAAGACAAGCAATGGGCGATTTGGGACCTGACGACGATGCAAAGTTTGATCGCCCTGTCTGGAAACAGGGCATCGAGTTAACTGAGCGAATCAAGCAGATTGAATGTGCCAACCTGATGTCGCTTGATGAGCGAGACCGCCTTTATCGTGATTGGCTGACTCAAGCCTCGCTTCATGAACGAGATCGCGCTGATTTACGCCGGAGAGGACTGATCGACGCGGAAATTAACGAACTTCCCGTCATCTCAGCTGACGTCGGTTATGCCGTCGTTTTCAAGGGGCTAGACGGTAAATTCGTCGGTGCTCAGTGGCGATTAACTGAGGGAAGCGACGGTGGGCGGTATCGCTGGCATAACCTAAAGCGCGGTAAACAGTTTCCTGGTACTAATGAAATGCCGATCGCGGTGTATGGTACCGAGAATCCGAGCGCGCTTGCCTTAGTTGAGGGAACAGGCATCAAGCCCATGTTGGCGGCACGGCGGTTTGGAGTGATTGCGGTTGGTGCGGCTGGTGGCAATCATGTATCGTCGTTGGTTCAGCTAGAAGCCGTCCTCAAGATATTCCCGAACCTACCCGTTCGCGTTGCTGTGGACGCGGGTGATTTAATCAATCCACATGTAATGAGACGCCACAGGCGGACGGCTGAAACGCTGCAAGGCTTGGGAAGAGAAGCCAAATTCCTATGGTGGGACCAGTTTACAAAAGATGATTGTGACGTTGATGAAATTGACGCCACATTATTTAACTCAGCTCGACTGCTGACGATTGCAGAACTTGAAGCGTTGGTACCAAATCACACGATTCAATCCGAAACGCAGAATCAGCAGCGTGAATCGTCAGAGCGTGACCGGCGGATTCAGAAACGTCGAATGCAATTTAACCAATACTGGGAAGGCGGACTCAAGCACGATTTCCAACTCTCTCCAATCGTTGCAGGCGTTACTACCCAAGTCGAATATGAGGGATTCTTCCCAACGCTCGATCTAAACCCTGCTGCCACGATTTTGATTCAAGGTTGGCTTGGCGCGGGCAAAACCGAATCGATGTTAGCCTCTACGATTTCTATCAAGGAGAAGCGGGCGATCGTCGCAAGCACACCCGCTAACGGGCTGAATCGCCAGTTTGCAGAGCGAGCAAAGCGCAAAGGCTTTGACGCGATGCACTATCAAGATGATGTGAGCTTGCACCGTCGGATGTTGGAGTGCGATCAGCCAGGGCTCTACCTAGCGTGTCCCGACAGCTTCAAGCCGTATGCCGTGCGCGATATTGCCTGGAGCACGAAGTCCTGGTCATCGATGAGTTCTCAGGCATTCGTAAAGCGATCGTCAACAAATCAGAGCAAGAGCATTTCTTTGATGCGATCGCCAAGTGCAAGCAGTTAATTGTTGCGGATGCTTTCTTAAGCGATGCCGATATTGCACTGATTCGTAAGTTGAGAACTGGTCCAATGGCGCTCTACCGCCAGAAATTGCAGAAGTCGCTCGTCAAAATTAACTGGATCGAAACCCGCACCAAACAAGGCGAAATCAGCTTCAATCACAACGGAGCGTATTTTGATTTACTGCAATCCTGGGTAAGCTCTGGTTTTAGTCGCATTGCCATCGCAGTTGACTCGATCAAGTACGCCAAAGCCATCCAACAGTTTCTCGAAGGCTGTACCTTCATGAACGGACGGAAGCCGCGCGTATGGTTGGCGTGTTCAGAGACCGTAGAAGAAAATAGCATCTTCATGCTGTCACCCGATCAAACGATCGAGCAGAACCAAATTGATATTGTCATTTACAGCCCAACCGCTAAAAGTGGACTAGATATTCAGTCAGGATTCGATTGCGGCTTGCTGATCTGCTGTGGGGTTCTACCTCCGACCGAAATGCTCCAGATGCTCGGGCGGTGCCGCCAATGTCGTGAGTGGTGGGTATCCGCTCCGCGACAATCCAGCAATCCCGGCTGTATTACGCCGTCTCTGAACGGTCAGCGCGTTCAGCAGTGGGCAGACCAAGTCAGTCAAACATTTGATGAGTTCGGCTTCAATGCACCGAGCCATTTACAAGGATGGGGAGTTTGGGAAGCGCTCACCAAGGATATCGAGAAAGCTTTTGGCTCCGAATATATCCACTCGTTATTGATGGAGTACTTCGAGTCGGTTGAAACGATCGAGGTTTCGAGCGACTCGGTTGTGCGGTGGCGCAAAGAGATTGATCAAATCGTACGCCAAGACGCAGAAAATACGCTAAAGGCCGATCTGGAGAAGGGACTGCAGTTGATTGAGGATCAGAAGCAGCCTGCCAATAATGCTCAAGTTTGGGATGTCAAGCTGGCTCAATTTTGGCTGAAATATCCGAAGCTAGCCAAAAAGAGCGCGTTCGCATTTCAAACAGCCGATCAAGAGACACAATGTTTAGCAAAGCAGCGCGAATTGGCGGGCGGTGAACAGGCGATCTCCAACCGATTTTCACAGCAATGCCGAGAGATCGATCGGCTGAAGTTAGAACTTGAGCTGACCGAGGAAACGATCGACGTACAAAGACGAATTCGCGCTGAGGAGCAATCGGAGGAGGCAGAACTAATGATCCGCAACTTGCGGATTAAGCAACAGGAGTTGAGGACCCAAATCGAGCAGCTCGAAAACACCGCGTTCGATCAAAACCTTAATTTAAAGCTGATTTGGGCCAATGAGCAGCGAGAAGGCGCGATTGATCTATACCGAACCATGACTTCTCACAGGGTTGAGAAGATCAAGAACTGGGTGACAGCAATCGATCAAGACCCAGAAAACGATCGCGATTTGATTCGATACCTACGAGAACGGCACGTCAACTACAGCTCAGGCGCGTTCAAGACAGTGCAAAATCTTACGCTGTTTCGTGCGCTGCATCTTTCCCGGCTGGCAAAATATAGGGGCGGCAAAGTTGCGGCGGAATCAGCCGACACCACTCATTTCAACGCCCGATCTCCAATCATTATTCAGCTTTATGCTGAGTTCGACGCAAATCCCACTTTGCGTAAGCTGTTCCCGATGATCGCCACGATCGAAAAGTTTTGGCAACAAATCCGTTCTTGTTTAGGTGCGCTCGGGTATCAGTCCCAAGGCAACAAGATTCGCGTCAAAACCGAGGAATTGCATCCAAACGGCAAAGACCGCAACGGCAAGCAGCGATTTACCGATTCAAAACCCGTGCACTTTATTGCCTGGCTAGTGATGGAGTGCTCTGGCTCTGCTTTCTTCCAAGAGAATTTTGAATTAATTATTGAGTCGATTCGGGATCGACTCGCGGCCGAACGATTAGAGCGTCAGCAATGGCGCGCATCCCACACAGCACCACCACCAACAGCAGAAGCGGCTTAAAGCCTAATACAGCACTGGTAACAAACAAATGAACAACGATTCAGAAAAATTACTCGCTGAAGTGCTATTGACTGTAAAGTCGATGATGTCAGAACTTTGCGCACTCCGGGCGCGGATCGAAGGACATCCTGGCATTAGTGAAGGGTGGATGAGGTCGGCTGAGGCTGGAATTGCACTCAAATCCGAAGGCGTCCTCGGCGATCGACATTTGCGGAAGCTGCTCAAGGAAGGCGTTTTTAGCGTAAATCGCGGCGAAATCCGTAATGTCAGCAAAGGCGATCGACCAACCTGGGAATACAACATTCCTGCTTGCAGAAAAGCGTTACAGCGCCATTTCAAAAAGATTCAGGCAGTTTTTTGAGTACCACGCGGTCGTAAACTTCTCGATTGGTTTGGTAACTTAACCATCGGTGATACTTCTTGGTGTGAACCTCCACAGAATGTCCCATAAACGCAGCAGCAGTGCTGAGCGGTAATCGTTCTACGACAGACGCTCTGATCGCGTAACTGTGCCTTAAATCATACGGATGACAGGGCATTCCGTACCGATAGAATGCCCGGTTTACAACCTGCCCATACTTGCGAAAGTCATCTTTGGGGGAAACTTTTGGACATTTGACATTGGTTAGATCCCATAACTCAACCCACTCCGGGCGAATTGCCTGTGTGATCCCCAGTCTTACCTTTTAGGACTTCCAGCGTCATCGGATCATTTTCCACGAAACGACAGAAAAATATTTCATGATCGCGCAATCCAAACGTTGAAAGCATTCCATAGACCCATTTCCAGGATTCGTTCGGGATACGATCGCGCCATTCTAGAATCTGCTGATCGGTGGGAATGGTTCGAGGCTCTAAAGACTGGCTACCATATTTTCCTTTATAGGATTTTAAATCAATTCCAAGCCCTGCATAATCTGCAAGGTGTTGTAGCCGCGTTACGGTCAATTCTCGAATCCTAGAGTCCTCTTTGGTGCTTTTGATGACTGCCAAAATCAACACCTCAGTCAATGGCTCGTGTGGCGGCAACTTATCCAGGGTATAGCGCCATGTGTTCGCCCATGTGATGTCTGAGCAGCGGTGCGATCTCTGATAGTGTTCCTTAAATTCTGTAATCAATTGTGCAATCGGCTTCTCATCAATTGGGACGGCTCGATCGCGCTCCCAATGCTGCCAGTCAAAAGTTCCATTTTGTACCTGTCGCGCTAGTTCATGGCATTTTGCCTCAACAAGTTTGATGCCATCTCGATTGGCGGAAATTCCCAAACTCAACGGATAGCGCTTTCGTCCTAACCCGTCTCCTGGCTTCTTGGGTAACGTGACCCGAATCACAAGCTTGTTCCCATTACGAAACACTGAGGTTGACACACATGCCGCCTTTAGACGCTGATTTAGAGCCGCGATCTCGCTATCTGCATCAAACTTAGACATAGCCAAAAAATAGCCAAAATATTGATGAATTTAGAACATTCTAAGCTATTTCAGAACATTTGTATGCACTAGGCATAGAGCCATACTGCCACAAACAGCAGTATATACAGCACATTTAGCAAAATTCAATTGCCTGCCTTACAAGCAGGATGTCGCGGGTTCGAGTCCCTCACTGCCCATCGTTGGTGTACGTTCGCACATTAAATGTCGCAGTTCGTACATCAGTGCCGTTTTAGACATATTTAATTGAAATTTGCAAGTTTCGCAAATTAATGTCGTTATTTGGCTTGGTTTATCCCACTCGCAAATTAGTGTCGCTATTAATCCAAGTTGCGGGTTAAGTTGAGAGAACAGAAGAAAACAACCGCAAGCCAC
>NZ_JCACKG010000087.1:0-14887 GCF_059505265.1 Myxacorys chilensis
TCAATGCTTTCTTGCCTGACTCTACCCCTTTCTTAGAAAATTTTTGATCTACTGAGACTAACTGAGATTCGCTGCAACTATTTCAATACCCTTTCACTACCTCACTAACCTGCTAGCGACTGACACATTCACTGTCATATTTTGGACTCGTGCCAAATTAGTCGCTTTAGGTCAATCAAATAGAAGAATGCCTCTCTGCTCTAGATGATGAGTATCGAGACTCAACCCAGGATAGATAGGACTATTGATGGCTGTCATCTCTACCTTGAAACGCTACAAATGTCTGTAGAGGGAGGGATGATCTGCACTTAGTTTTTTTCTTCAATTAACTGTGAGGACTCTAGATTCACATAGCTACTCCAATGCAAGAAACTCCGGTTGCCCATCGGCATTCAGAACGTAAGATTACCCGAAAAAATCTGCTCTCCAGTCTACTCATAGGTGTTGTGCTTGGTATGGTTGCGGGAGCACCTATTGGCTGGTTTGTCCATCGCCTTTATGCGCAGCAGCGCACCGCACAAGTTTTGCTCTGCCGACAACAAAACTTTGGGTTGGCTGAAGCAGATCTACAAGCCCGCTGTGGCACACCTTACTAAGCGGCCCTAATTGTAAGGTTTCGTAGCTCGTTAAGCGTTAGCTGAGGTCTTGCACCATTCTCAATAGGACTTGCCAAAAGCGTCAAAATTTGGAAGAAAGGGTGTAGAAAAAACATGAGACGGTTATGGAAACCATCGTTGTACACGCCCAATCGCTAGTTTATAGCCTGCTATACTTGATGCCTAGCTCGGAAAAAAGCCAGTCTAAACGCAGTGTTTGGGTTGTTTCTCGACGCCCTGGGGCATCCCTTACCTCAGCACACTCAAGTAAAATCTGCGAGTTCGCCTAGTCGATTTTTGAACCATTACTCGTGGTCTACTCGCCGCGTGATTCGAGCCACGCGCAAGATCATTCTTCAACAACTGGGGCAGCATCGTCCGCGTAAAGATATGCCCCTGCAAGTGCTGATTGACCTGACGACATTGGAGAAGTGCGGTCAGTTTTTGCATCTGAGTACCCCGACCCAGAACCCCGCTGCGCCTGACCCTTGGGTGCGAATGCTTAACGGCAAGTGTAGACTGCATCTGGTCGTGTTGTATCTCAACTTTGACAGTTGGCGAATTCTGTGGAGTTTTCGGGTCTGACGAGGTGAGGGGCAGACCAATCCGCTCAATTGGCATGTAAGTTACTGGCAGGTGTGCCCCCTGCCTTGACTCTAGATGCACCCGTGATTGTGCTGACTGACACTGAGATTCGGCACGATTGAGTTTCTCCAAGCGGTCAAGCACCGAGGGTGGCGAGCGATGGTGGGAATGCGCTGCACTCGAAAATTGGGTGATGTTCTAGACCGGCGGATGAACTATCACACAGCCCGACCGAATTTATAACGGTTGATGAACAATCCAATCACAACATCGTGCAGCCAAGTGGATTGAGAAAAGCAAATCGTTTTTCGAGCTAACCGCTTAATCTGCGTACGGAACGTCAAATGCTTGCGCTCAATCCGTTGAGTGTTTGCTTTATCTACGGTGTGCTTCTGAGACTCTAACAAGCGCAAGTACGCACCCCAACTATCGGTGTAAAAGCGCTTAATGGCAAATGGAGCAAGCAATTGCCGAAGTTCTTTGGGTGCTGCATCTTCATGCGGAGCAAGGACATCAGCTAACACTGCACCTGTGCGATGATCAATAGCGTGCCATAACCAACGCTGCTGTTTCTTGGACTGCACAAAGCTCCACATCTCGTCCATTTCCGCTTCTTCAACTTTGACTACGATCGCACTCGTCGGTGAACTTTCCATCTGTTGGAGTAGAGAGGTGTTAACTCGTTCGAGATGGCGACCGTTTTCTTATTCCTCAATGACGGTTGTGGGGCTAATTCTCAGCACTCGTGCTGTATCTCGAATCCCGCTTCTGTTGACTGCCATATCGCTGATTTGCTGCTTCACTTCCGGTAGATAGCCCCGATAACTGTACTCTCGAATGAAAGAGCGGCGGGGACACTCAGCATTACGGCAACGATAGCGCTGCTTACCTTCATCGCTTTTGCCATTTTTCACGACGTTCGTACTATTGCAACTTGGACAGCAAACGGGTTCAAGTACCATATCAACATGAGCAGCTAAGAACTACTCCATTCCCTCATGACATACACGGGTCTAGAACATCACCCAGACAGAATTATGCAATTAAGAGAGTTTAGGTACCATTACTTTGGATCAGTACAAGCAGCTTGAGTTTAGGACTGAGTTTTGCGTTAGCGGGTTGGCTTGAAGGGGTCTATCATCCTCCGACTCGCGACTTTAACATTGATTCTCCTAGTCTTCTCGGTAGCCTGTTTGCAGGCTTTGTGCTTGGGGTCGTTCAATGGTTGCAGCTTAAAGATCAAGGGATGCCCATCCCACGTCGGTGGATTCTGGACACAACGCTTGGTGTCTTCTTCATTGCACAGATTGGATTAGCGGTTAATGAGCTATCTATATGGGGTAGCTTTAATAAACTTTCGACTTTTGCAGAATCAGTTCAGCGCGTTGCCCATAGTGGAATTGCTGGTGGGCTAATTGAAGGTGCAATTCTAGGCGGGATTCAAGGATGGACGCTTCGTACTCGTGTGATTTGGTGCCTGACAAATGCTTACGCTTGGTCAATGGGTTGGGGTGCGGGTTGGACGACAGCTTATCTCATAGGTATTTGGGGGTACTGGCGGCTCAAACTGTTATCTGTATCTGTACAGTTGGCAATTCATTTGGGAATGATCGGAATCATTTCAGGACTAATTAGTAGCTTTGTTACAGGGATTATTCTTCTAAGATTAATTCGATATAGCCGTGTTAGGTGAGCAATCTGAATTAGGAGATCCGGGATCAGTTAGTTTATCAATCGTGCGATCGTGATTGTTTGGTACATAAAATCAATTGTGTAAGAGGGTCAAAAGTTTGATCTAATAAATCCTGAAATGAGAGACACAACACTTATGACCTTTCGACCTGAATTACTCGATGAACTGCTCAAAGGCGACCAAAACCCTAATCCGTTCTCCTGAGCGCTCGTCATCACCTTATTTCTCAGCAGCACTGAAAAGCCTATCAGCTACCGCCAGATCGCTGCGTGCGATTAGCGCCTTGCGCAACTCCAAAGGAACCGCTGCCCTCCGAGTCGCGATCGCAAAAACATCGCACTGAAAGAAATAGCGTTATGGTTGCGCTATAAGTTGGGGTGCGATCGCGAAGAGATCGCACCATTCAGCACAGACATTACCGAACTTCCATTGATCCAAGCCAACCCGATATAATCTTAGTCGGGCAACTTCTCGCCGTTGAAGATCGATTCAAAACCCTGTTACGAAGGCTGCAATTATGACCACAGAATCAGCCAATACATTAGCCGTTGCTCAGCAAGCCTTTGCTCACTTTGAACATGGACTTGCGACCGGAGACTGGCAAGCCTTCCTCGACATGCTCACCGACGATTTTTCATTCTGGTTTCCGCTGGGTCAGTTTCACGGATTGAATGTCGGAAAAGAACGCGCGATCGAATTCTTTAACTATGTCTCCCAAGTGTATAGCGACGGGCTAACGTTGACCCTCGATCGCGTGACTAGCAATGAAACAACGGTTGTTTTTGAGTTCCGCGATGAGGGACTCATGTGGGGAAACCCTTACAAAAATCGAGTCGCTGTTTCGTTTGATGTTCGTGACGATCAAATTTGTGGATACCGAGAGTATTTAGGCAGCGATGGTAAATCGAATTGAAACGATATGAAGAGCGGCACTCCTAATCGTTGCTGAATGAGCGATCGCGCTGCCGCTTTTGTCAGTACCGTCGGCAGTTGTTGTCGTGGCTGTTTAGCTCGAATCGCGTTGATTGACTCATCTAGTTCTTGTCGCCACACCTCGCGATACAGAAACGGCACAGCGCTGAACGCCTGATTCTGTATCGAAGCTGCCACTCGTTCTTGAACTGCCAAATGGGTTAGGAATGCTTCGATTTCGGAAACACCCATATCCTTAGAATGCTGTTTGTGATGGAAGAGGATGAACCGTCGAATTCACTGTACATAAGCCTCTTCAGTGCGGTAAGAGTAGTGTCGCACTTGAATCGCATCGCGTACTTGGTCTAAAAGCTTCTTCGGCGGCATTTTCATCCTGCCTGATCCGATTCATCAACCGAGTTCTGTTGAATGGGATCTGAGACAGAATAGTACAAGCTTTCTTTGAGAAGAAATACAGAAAATTTCTGCCTAATGTCCCTGTCGAGGGGTAATATGCGGAACATGGGTCGATCTAATCTTCCAAATTTCGGACTTAGGCAGAAGATGTCGGTCTAACTGCTTGATGTGGGACGTTATCCGAGGCTGAGCAGCCTAACTCGCCTAATAGGGAAATTAGAAAGACAAACTTCGGGCTAATGTCCGAGGGTTGGCAGTTAGGCGGAAACCGTC
The DNA here is from genome assembly GCF_059505265.1 of Myxacorys chilensis. Lineage (NCBI taxonomy): Bacteria > Bacillati > Cyanobacteriota > Cyanophyceae > Leptolyngbyales > Leptolyngbyaceae > Myxacorys > Myxacorys chilensis. The sequence goes on from NZ_JCACKG010000087.1 coordinate 4,477, forward strand.
AGTCTAATAAATCGTTAGCCTGCTTCGTTTCGAGCGACGGCGGTGATTTGAAAGTTTCTAGTAAAGTGTTTGAAGTTACATCAGTGATAGATATGACAAGTAGGGGATAGAGGTGTTCTTGTTTTGCCTGAATTAGTATTAAAAGATCGTGTTGCTCTCGTTACAGGGGTGAGTCGGCGTAAAGGAATTGGCTTTGCGATCGCACAACAATTAGCAATAATGGGTGCAGACGTTTTTATTCACTCTTTTTCACCCTATGACGCTAATCAAGAATGGGGAGCTGACCCTGATGGAATTGCTGGGTTAATATTGACCCTTCAGAAACATGGTACACGGATCGCAAATGCTGAAGGGAATTTTCTCGATCCTGCTGTGCCCAGCCAAATTGTGGATGCTGCTGTTCAAGCCTTAGGACACATCGATATTTTGGTTGCGAATCATACTTACAGCACAATGGGGAATCTGGAAGAACTCACCGCAGCAGAAATTGATACACATTTGCAGATTAATGTGCGAGGGACATTATTGTTAGTGCAAGCGTTTGCGGTTCAACATTGTCGCCCTATTGGTGGTCGGGTCATTCTCTTAACGTCTGGGCAACATTTGAATCCCATGCCCAGTGAACTGTCATACATTGCATCGAAAGGCGCATTGCATCAACTCACGCTGAGTTTATCGGCGCATCTAATTCGGCGAGGGATTACCGTGAATACTGTAAATCCTGGTGCGACCGATACAGGTTGGGCGAGTGGTGAGCTATATGAATCAATCCGAGACTTAAACCCTCAAGGGCGTTGGGGGCAACCAGAAGATGCTGCCCGTTTAATCGGTTGGCTAACGACGGATGATGCACAGTGGATCACTGGACAAGTGCTGAACTCAACAGGGGGTGGAGTGTAATCGCGCCTGTTACCCGCAGGCTAACGATCGTGTTGGAGCGGATTTACTCATATCCGCATGTGTCGCAAGTTCTCTGTCAACCGCTCAACACGATCGTTAGACGGTTTCGTTCTTAGATTGTGACAGTCGATGAATGTTATCTGTGAAAGTGCAAAGCTAGCAGGCGATCGCACATGAGCCAAGTTTTGTATCTCGTCAGGCATTGTTAGGCAACCGGGCAATAACCTGATGCCCCTTTGATGGAAACAGGAAAACAACAAGCGATCGCGTTAGCGAATGGGCTAAACGAAGCAAAAATCAACTTGAATTACGCGCCTAACGCTTTATCCCATTCCAATTGATGACTTAAGCCATACTCAATAAAATCCTCTGTTTTCGCTTGATCATTCTTACCAAAAACCCCCAAGCTATAAGGATTTTCTTGCATTCGCTGTCTGACTAATTCCTGCTCGAACTGTCTCACTTCGTCCCTAGGCCGATCTGTTTTGAAGAAATCTACAACTAAAACGGTTCTTTCATCGTCCGTGTAATTATGCGGACAGTGAGGATAACTGTGATCTAAAACCATGAATTCGCCTTCATGCCAATAAAGCGTGTCATGGCATATTTTCATAGCGATATCGCCTTCAGGCACAATCAACCCTAAATAGCCGCGATTCATGTGAGGGTTGTAGTTTACATGCAGTTTGACATCCAATCTTGGAAGGAATGTCCCAAAATACACATTTCTAAGAACGTCATCGATCGCATTGGTTTTGTCGATCGCTTCAGTTAACGCTGGAAAATATCGTTTTTTTAATTCAAGTGCTTTTTCTGGAACGTTCTGTAACTCATACTGCGGATACCGAATGTGATGCATTTGAATATATTGTTCAATAAACATTCCTTGAAACAACACACCAAAAGCACTATATTTCGACTTGCCTTTGGTCTTAATTGTTTTACTTTTAGGAGCCATGACATCAAAAACAAACTGTACCTCTTCCCCAGAGGCGTTCTGCCTAAATGATATAAATTCATCTCGAATCGCGTGCCAGTTCTCCCGAAGAATGTTCAAAAAAGGAAACTGTTTGGGGTTTAAATGATACTCGTTAAACTGTTCCATCGTTTTTCCTCCTAAACAACGCTAAACTCAACTCGCTCTCTCATTCTAGAATTGGTCTCACTAATTTTGCAGGAGGCGCTGTGTCCGAAACTCTAGCTCTGGATAAACTGATCAAAAACGTCCGCGTGGTTCGTCCAAACCAATCGGACGTGGAGCGTCTAGATTTGGGAATTAAGGATGGTAAATTCGCTCAAATTTCGCCCGAAATCAGCGCTGATCAGGCGAAAGAGGTGTTCGACGCTCAGAACCTGCTTGGCTTTCCAGGTGTCGTAGATGCCCATATGCACATCGGAATTTATCAGCCGCTTGACCAAGATGCGATCGCTGAGAGCAAAGCCGCCGCAATGGGAGGAGTAACAACTAGCCTAAACTACATCCGCACAGGTCAGTATTATCTGAATAAAGGTGGCTCTTATAAAGAGTTTTTTCCAGAAGTGCTTGCCTTATCAGAGGGCAACTTTTTTGTGGATTATGGCTACCATATAGCGCCGATTAGCGCTGGGCATATTGACGAAATGCAATGGTTGCTTGAGCAGCATGGCGTTGCTTCATTCAAAATTTTTATGTTTTACGGAGGATACGGTCTTCATGGCCTTTCCGATCAACAGAATCTATTTCTGATGATCAACAAAGAAGAGCGCTACGACTTTGCTCACTTTGAATTCATTATGCGGGGCTTGTCTCAACTGAGGGAACGTTATCCCGCTCTACAGAATACGATTAGCCTCAGTCTGCATTGTGAAGTCGCCGACATCCTGAATGCTTACACCAAAATAGTGCAGCAAGACTCGAACCTCACTGGACTAAGTGCTTATAGCGCCGCTCGTCCTCCTCACTCAGAGGGGTTAGCCATTTGTATTGCAGCTTATCTCGCTCACGAAACGAACTGTGTGAACATCAATTTGCTCCATCTCAGTTCTCGCAAAGCCGTCGAAGCGGCTCTGATGATGCAAACAACATTTCCCCACATCAACTTCAGGCGAGAAGTCACAGTGGGGCATCTCCTTCTCGATGTTGAAACCCCTACAGGTAAATGGGCAAAAGTGAATCCTCCAATTCGACCTCGATCGGATGTTGAGTATCTATGGAATGCCGTGATGGAGAATCAGATAGATTGGATTGTCAGTGATCATGCTTGCTGTTCTGCAGAGAAAAAAGCCAGCCTCCAGGATCCGAACAACATTTGGCTCGCTAAAGCTGGCTTTGGAGGTACAGAATATCTACTCTCAGGGATTGTCAGCGAAGGGAGCAAGCGGGGCATGTCCTACAACCACATGGCAAGGTTACTGTGTTGGAATCCCGCGCAGCGATTTGGTCTCTTGCAGAAGGGCGACATCGCGATCGGGTATGATGCTGACTTGGCGCTCGTAGATCCGAATGAAACGTTTGTTGTCCGGGCTACTGAATCCGAGTCGAAGCAAGGGTACACCCCCTTTGAGGGAATGGAGTTAACGGGACGGGTCAAGCATACATTCTTGCGCGGGAACTTGATTTACGATCGAGGGCAGGTATTGGGTTCACCACAAGGGCGCTATCTGAAGCGACTACCTGAAGGGGCACTTGCTTAGCAACCTGCAAGATTGTGTCAATTTAATTAACAGAATTCGTGATTACTCAGGCTGAAGAACAGAGAAAATGGGTTGTCCCCTTAGTCCCTGAAGGCAATCTCTAGAGCCTTACAGCTACGTCAGCGCATAGATTGAGCGGATTCAACAATTGCCAGGGTATGAAGCGATGCCTGGACTTTAACAACTATGGCTCACGAAGAAGTAATTCCGTTTCATGATGGAGAAATCCAGGTTCAAACTCGTGCTGGGGTGCGGGCTGAAGCTGAACAATTAAGTCGGGTGATTAGCAAGACGCTCAAACCCGCTGCCGTAGAGTTTCTTCGCGCTCAACCGTTTGCGATCGCAGGTTCAATCTCACCCGATGACCGTGTTTGGGCATCACTCCTGACGGGCGTTCCTGGATTTGTCCAGAGCATTGACCCACAGACGATTCAAATCAAAACTAATTTTTCTACTACAGATCCACTGCACCAAAGCTTACAGAGCAATTCCCAAATTGGATTACTAATCATCGATTTAGCAAACCGAAGACGACTGCGTGTGAATGGTCGTGTCACGATCGCTACTATTGATTACCTTCAGATACAGATACAACAGGCTTTCTTCAACTGTCCAAAATACATCCAAACTCGTGAGGTAGAGTTTAGTTCTGAGCCATTACCTTCTCCTAAAGTTCAAGTTAGGAACTTATTGACTGATGCAGATCGAGATGCGATCGCTCAAACGGATACCTTTTTCATTGCCAGTACGCATTCTCAACAGGGCGCAGATGTTTCGCACCGAGGCGGTTATCCAGGATTTGTCCGAGTGATTGACGCGACCACGCTGGTGTTTCCCGATTACGTGGGTAACAACATGTTTCAGACATTGGGCAACTTGAGCGTAAACCCAAATGCAGGATTGTTATTGATTGATTTTGAACAAGGACATACGCTGCAACTGAGTGGACAGGCGAAGATTGTTTGGGATGCAGAACAATTAAAGCGCTTTGTTGGCGCACAGCGATTGATTGAGTTCTCGATCGAGCAAGTTCGAGAAACGCAACATGCGACTCCGCTTCGCTGGCGCTTTGGAGAGTTATTCGATCGCAAATCCGCAATAACGGCTAAGTTGAGCGGCGGCTAATATCCTTTGTATCCTCACCGAGATCTCTCGCCCGTCCGCTCCAGCGTTTTGTTAGACCGGGCTTTCGCGATAAGCTCACAACTTCTCTTTCGCTTTCCGCTTGCTGCTTTTGTAAATCAGCAAAGATGGCTTTCAAGTCGTGATTGAATGACCGAGAATACTCTTCCCGAATTCTGTGAATTTCTTCTACAATTGCATCTTGATACATCGTCAATCTCCGAGAAGTTCATAGGGTGTACAAAGAATCGGCAACTCGTATCCTAAATCAAAACTAATTTCTGCCAGTTTTCTTTGAATTTGAGCATTGGCAATGTGCTTACAGTTCCATGTGAGTAGGTAATCCATACCGTGAACAGTTGCTGCTGCAATATGAACAGCGTCAACATCAGCTTTTGCGGGAAGGCTACTGCGTTCCAAAAATTGCTCTGCTAAATCAAATACGGATTGGTTCAAATCGAGTAACGCGAGGTTGCGGATGATTTCGAGGCGTCGAGATGAAATTTCGGTATCTCCCTGTGAGGTTTCTTTCACGACAGCTTGGGAGGAGTAGAGCTGGAAATCACTGCGGCGCGTATCCCACCACTCCCTCGTGATCTCAATATTGGCAGCTACAACAAGATCTCTGCTGGGTCGCGCAGTCAAATAGCCCAAAATGCTGGTTTCTATGTAGACGGTTTCACTCATACACAACCGATCACAAGCCTCTTGATTTTAACTCGTATCATTTATTAGTCTCAATGACTAATTTTCCATAACGAGCATAAGTACAAAATCCGTCGCTGAATTCAATTGCAGAACCTTCGTCTGTATGAAGGCGAAATTGTTCATTAAAAGTCAACTTCGCAAGCCACGGACACAAGGCTTCCCACCACGTTTATTGGGTTCGATCGTGATGTAATTTCGGTAATTCACACGTTAAAAGTATCTGAATATTGATCAAATTATAGCTTTGCAGCGGCGATTGATTCACCCTTCACCTTAGATGATTCAGTTTCCACTCCACCCACTGCACATAAGTTTGAACCTCTGCGAGCGTATCTAAGTTATGCAGTGATCGCAACATACTGCTTCTAACCTACTGAAAACAGCAATGCATCGCCTTCCTTCACGACCCCTTTGAAATACTTCTTTAATTCACGATAGAACTGCACAAACTCCTTAATATCTTCGTCTGTTATTTCACTAGCCGAAAAATTATTTGCTTCATAAATAAAGTGCCATCGCTTCTGAAAATCATCCTTGTCAATTTCTCTCAAAGCCTTGTTGAGTTCTTCTACTATATTTGGCTCAAAGTAACTTGGCTTCCCATAACCCAAATTATTACCGATTGATTGACCACCACCTATGAGATTAACAAGTAGAAAATTATTTAGGTTTTCATCCCTACGAATAACAAATGATGGATTTAATTGATGAGTACCAGCCAGAAAAATATGCAGAGATTCCCACCCTCCACCAACCGCACTGCGAGTTCCCAATTGAAAGTTTGAGAATCTAGACTCTGCAAAAATTAATGGAATATCTGCCTTGATGTGCTCAAAATCTTGGATGTGCAAACGAAACTCACAACTTCCTTGGCAGATGTCAGCAAGCTCGTCTTGTAACTCTTGAATGGCTGACCACTGCTCAACCCCTGATCTCATCCGGCTCTTCAACGAGTAGGCGTTTAGATACAAATCAACAAGGGCTGGATATGCCTTGAAACGCTCAAGTAAATAGGGTGAGATTTGATGCAGACAGGCAACAGATGACATTGGCAATTACCAGACCATCAAAATAATTGGATTGATTCCAGTTTTGGACAGTAACAAAAATCTTCTCAAGTGCGCCTCAACAGCGAAACTAGCTGCATAACGATCGCCATCAGCAGCAACCTACATCTTCGCATCCACGTCAGCGGTTATAGCTTGCCCGTTGCATAGTACTTGTTGGGTAGCAATTACAGTAACAACTTTACCAAGCGCAAGCCCGTTTCTTCATAGCCAAGCCGCTCGTAAAAACGATGTGCTGCACTGCGCTGTTTCCCGCTATTGACAACAATCGAGGTGACTTTACGCTTTTTCAGCCAGCGCTCGGCTTCTGCCACTAATGACGCTCCGATACCTCGACTACGCCACTTTTCATCTACAGCAAGAGCCAAGAGCCGCCCGTATGTCCCGTTCTTTTCATAATAACGACCAACTCCGACCCCGATTACACCGACAACTTCTTTCTGATACTCTGCCACAAAAGTCATGTAGCTAGGATCAACCAAAATAGCCACTAACCTCTCCTTCATTTCATCGGGAAATGTTAGATATCCAAGCTGAGACATCAGACAAGCGATTGCTGGAGAATCATCCAAACAGGCATTTCTAATTTCAACTTCGTGCATATGTGAGTTTGTATCATCAATTCCACACAATTTCTACTTAAACTATTGCAAGGTCAGAAGCGACCCAACTCTTTTTTAGATGGATTTGCTCCCTCCTATTCTGCATAACACTTCCAAATTGGGATCTTAGGCAGAGGTCGATCTGTATAACACCCCAAATCAGCACATTATCCAGACGAAGATCTGTATAACACGCCAAAATAGGTGATTAGGCAAAGGAATACCCGTAAACACTCCGAATTGGAGTGTTATGCAGACAGAGATCTACATAACACTCCAAAATGGGTGATTAGGCAGACAACGATCGATATAACATTCCTGTGCAGCATGTTATACAGAGAAGCTGTTCGATAATAACTCCGCTTTTGAAGCATATTTGAATCCCTTCAGCAAACTTTTATCATTCAGAGGCGATTAGCGCAAAGCGCAACTCCGCAGAAACCGCGCTTTAGCAGAACAATGTGGTGTTCCCCTCCGGGTAATTGCTGTTCTTATCCCTCAAAGCGCATCAACCTAATGCACCCTCCATAATTTTTGGAAGTTCGTGTCTGAGCTTCGGAAGTTCGCGTGTGAGCTTTGGAAGCTTGTGCGTCAGCTATGGAAGCTCGTGTGTGAGCTATGGAAGCTCATGCAATGAGTGTTGGTAGTCCGCGTGTGAGCTTTGGAAGCTTGTGCATCAGCTATGGAGGCTCGTGTGTGAGCTATGGAAGCTCATGCAATGAGTGTTGGTAGTCCGCGTGTGAGCTTTGGAAGCTTGTGCGTCAGCTATGGAAGCTTATTGAAGTGAATTTCGCGTTTGTTCTGTGATCCCAACACCCCATCCGGGAATACTCAACTTACCCCCGCCACGTACAGCAACCTTGCCCTTCACTAAAATTAGGTGCACCATGAAAACAACAAGTAATGGCAATGGTACGAGTCAGGGGAACGGAACTCCCGCTCAATCCACTGCTGCCGCTACATCCTTCTTGTCTGAATCCTTGACATCTGCTGGCTCTGAACCCCTAAGCCAAAGCGATCGCGACACCATTCTGAGTTTGATTACTCAGATGCGCAACCTGTTACCCTTCTTGCAAGACCTCACCGCAGAAGAGCGAAAAAGTCTATTAGGCATGGGCGATAAAAACCGCGTCTTTGCCGGAAAAGTCTTAGAGGTGATCCAGCAAAACGCTGACTTCTTGCCGCGTTCCTTTGATGTCGATCAATTCAAACAGAATTTGACGACCTTCGATCGCTTGTCTACTACTTTAATGGCACTGAATCAACTCCGGGATCTCGTAGATGCAACCGCGATCGCAATTGGTTCAGAAGCTTACGAAGAGGCACTAGAAGCCTATCGTTATGCCAAAGCTAGTGGTCGAGGCGCAAGTCTGGAAGCGATGATGGCAGACCTGAAGCTGCGATTTGTCCGCAAGCCGAAGAAGCAAGAGCAAAAGCCTGATGTGACTGAATCAAAAGAATAGAGATTCAGACTAGTCCTTGTCGAACACAACGGTACTCACTTCTCAACCTATTGTTGTTCAGCAACGATTACCCTCATTGCTACTCATCGGCTCATGAGTGCCGTTTCAACAAGATTTGCTGCTTGATCGCGCCCACTCGTTTGCCTAAACTTGCTGGAGATGCGATCGACTGCATTCTGCATATTCAGATCATGCAGCAAAGCTTCAACTTTGGCAGTAACTTCAGCCGCGTCAAATTGTTGTTTATGTAGCCGTCGCGCCACACCCACATCAATTAACCGAGCTGCATTATCGTGCTGATCTCCGAAAAATGGTAATGCCAAAATCGGAGTCTGCCAATACAGCGCCTCTAGAATACTATTCATGCCGCAATGACTCACAAACAGGCGCACAGCAGGGTGTGAGAGAACTGCGGGCTGAGGGACGAACGATTCCACCCGGACTGAGGCTGGCAGTGACGGCAGTAGAGAGCGCTGAGCCTCCGGTAACGACCAGAGCACATGCAACCCAGTTTTAGTGAGTCCTTCGATCAGGGCTTGAGCTTGCCATGCTTGAATCGTTACCAGCGTTCCAAAGGCAATGTAAACAACACCCCCTTCGGATTGTGCCGCATCGAGCCAGTTCTGCAAGCTCTCCGTTAATACCGGCATTGCTTTCGCAAAAATCGGTCCGACTAAGTGAACATGATCAGGCAGCGGACGAGGAATCTCTAGGTCAAAGGTATTGCCAACGATCGTGATCTGGTGCTCAAACGGATCGCCTACCTCACCGCCTCCACAAGCTTTTCGTACCTGATTGAGTTTTAACAACGTGGGGAGTAGATAGGTCTGTAACGCTGTAGGTGCAAGCCGATTGAGGCAGCGTTCCCAGAAGTTCATCTGTTGGGAATAAGCAGTACCAAACTGAGGAGCATGAGCAGGAAGTTTGACAAAGTTGCCCAGAAATCGAGTTTGAACAATGTAGGGAATTTGGTGTTGCTGAGCGAAATCCATTGCGGGAAACACGGCGCGATCGATGACTAACAAATCCGGGGAAGCCGCTTGCAGAATCGAGGCAATGCTGTGATATAACGGCGTATAAACAGCAATCATCTGCTTCAGCATCAAGCGATCTCCTTGCCAACGGTTAGCCCTCTGAGACGCTGTTTGCCACATCAGGGCTGACGAACGAGCCGCGCTGTTTGAATCAATTGGAGGATTCCAAGCAATGAACTCAGCACCCGTTTGAGCCACCCATACTTTAACAGCATCATTGATGACGAAGCTAACACGGTGCCCACGGCTCACGAGTTCTTCTGCGATCGCAAGCAGCTGATTCGTGTGTCCTAGCAGTGGCAGCGAAACAAAGACAATATGTTTTTGAGGGGTCATAGGGATCTTTTAACGTTTCACCTAATCGTACGGAAAGTTATAATGCACCTCTAGTTCAGAAAGTGTTGTTGTAAATCTTTCCGTCCTTAGTTAGCGATTCTCGGCTACCCAGTCTACGGGTATATTACCTCTACAGTCTCAGTTTGAGAGACTCTTTCCCGATTTTTCGAGGTGCCCTAAAGCTAAAACCAAAGGCCAAGTAGCAGAGAAAGTATTGTCGATTGGCTTTACCAAAATTAGTAAGCTCACCCTTCAAACTCAATATTCTTGCGATTCCAAATCTTGAGACTTCCTTGCTCGCCGCTCGCTACAATCGTTCTTCCATCAGGGCTAAACGCAACGACACTTTTTCCAGATAATGGTTTTACAGGCAATGTGTGTAGTGCTTCTCCTACAGTTTGGTTGTCCGAATTGTGAAAAAGCTTCCAAACCTGAATCGTTCCATCGTTGCTAAGTAGAGAGGTGCAATTAAATATAAGATAGAGTAGGAGTGTCACCTTGTACTA
>NZ_JCACKG010000088.1:0-14636 GCF_059505265.1 Myxacorys chilensis
GCTCAGCATCGAAATTCAAGCTGGGCTTATTTCTGCTTAGTCTAAACTCCAGTCAATAAAATTGAGCCGATAAAGATGATGCCACTGCAGTAAGCTTCTTACAAACGTGCAAGAAACCTATTGCAGTGGCATCATCAGGCAAGAGAAATTACTCTACCGTTTCTCTTGATTCTAAAACCTGGCAGTCTATCAAGTAGTAATCTGTTGACTATGAGTCACGCATAATCCCGTCTTCAAGATAAGCCACATGGTCGGCAACATCAATGATGCGCGGATCGTGAGTCACAATCAGAACGGTGCGACCTTTTTCCTTGGCAAGGTTGCGAAGCAGTTCAATCACCGCATGACCATTTTGAGAATCGAGAGCGGCAGTTGGCTCGTCTGCCATGATCAGTTGTGGATTTCCGGCCAAAGCACGCGCGATCGCCACCCGCTGCTTTTGTCCGCCTGACAAGTCTTGTGGCAGACGGTTTCCCTTATCGCCTAGTCCAACTTGTTCTAGTAACTCTTGAGCTTGCTGATGAGCGGCTGTTTTACGAACCCCTTTTAGTTTCAGAGCCACTTCGATGTTTTCGATCGCCGTCAGTGCTGGAAACAGATTAAATCCTTGAAAGATGAAACCGATATTTTCTAAGCGAAACTGCGCTAGTTTGCTGCTAGAGAGTTTCGTAATTTCTTGACCCAAAAGACGTACACTACCACCGCTAGGCGTCAAAATTCCTGCCAAGATCGACAAGAACGTCGTCTTACCAGACCCCGACGGGCCCATCAGAAGCTGAATATCGCCAAACTTAACTTCTAGATCGACATGTTTTAAGGCTTGATAGTTTTCTGCACCCGTGCGGTACACCATCTCGATCCCACAAGCAGCGATTGCCTTCGTCTCTGCCCGGTCAATGTACGTAGAACGAGCAGTACTAGTGTGACTCCTAGAACCGTGTATTAATTCGATCGAGGTAGCAGTCATTCGTTTAAATAAAAAGGGCGGACAAAACTTAGACAGCGATGGTGTGGGGAGCAGTTCAAACAGATGTTACTAAAGATTACTTCTAATCGAAAATCTGGAATCCAGATGAAGTTTAGATTAAAACCTCACTTATATATAGAAGTAGTTTACCTAGAACAATCGGGCTTCTGCTGAAAACGGTGTAGAACTTCAACTCTTATTTTAAAGGATAAAATTTGGCGGAGGAAGGATAGGTGTGACACATCAGCGCCCGAACCTTTGCTCTGTCGCAGTTTTATCGTTTGTCAGGAGATCGCCGTATTATTGCTTAGAGATTCTACTACGCCTTAAAGACGATCGCTGGATCAACCCGCGTCACTTTCTGAACCGCAAAGAGGGCTGAACCAACACACATCACCACCGTAAGCACCAAAATGCCGCCTGCGGTAGCTGGAGTAATCAAAATCATGATGCCTTTAGCCGCTTGCGTCCATGCACCCAACCCCAGACACAGAGCAATACTAGGGAGGTAGCCCAGGACTGCCATCCATAGCGCTTGTTCCAAAATCACGCTGTATATTACCCAGTTTGACGCACCCATTGCTTTGAGAGTTCCAAATTCGCGCAGGTGATCAGAAACAGACGAGTAGAGAATTTGTCCAACAATCACCATACCGACAATGAAGCCGACGGTTGCGCCAAGTCCAAGTACAAAGCCAACACCAGTGCGCTGTTCCCAATAGTTACGGGTAATGGTTGACATTTGGGTCTGAGTGTAGACGTGCGTTCCAGGCAAAGTAGATTCGAGACGCTGCTTCAGTTGACCCAAGTCTTGCCCAGCCTTGGCACGAATCATGACAAAGGAGATTGGATCAGCGATCGTCAGGCGGCGAGGGGGAGGAGCATCTATTAGAGCGGCGTTCACAGATTGGTTTTCAAAATTATTGACACAAGACAACTCACCAGACGGTTGGCGAACGCAGTTGACTGAACTATTTAAGCCTGCTGTACCATAAGCGTTCGCGTTCTCTAGCGATGTGAAGATAAAGACGCTAGAGGCAATCGATTGAGTATCTTTGGAAAGTCCAACAATCTGAGCGGGCAGTGCCCCAAACGCTCCAATGCTGCCGCGATTGGCTGGAGAAGTCTCTGGAGGGTCGCTAACTTGATCTAGGTCCAAAAATTTCAAGCTGCCTTGGTCGACCATGACGGTGTAAGGCTGTTTGAGCGAGTCAAGTTTACCTTTTGGAATTTCAAAGCCCGCAAACATACGGGTGCTAGGATCAAATCCAAAAATTCTGATCGGGGTGATATTTCCTGACTTGTCGCGCCAAATGCTGGAGCGAATCATCAAGGCTTCCGCGCGATCAACCCCTTCAACTTTCTGAGCTTGCACCACTCGGTTGGCTGTAATTGCAGAACTCAACTCCAGATGCACCATATCTTTCGCGGCCACCCACAGATCGACGTTGGATTGATCGATTAGGCGAGCGGTGGAGCGAGTAAAGCCTTTGAGGATGCCAATTTGGATCGTGACGAGGCTGACGGCAAACATGATGCCCGCTTGGGCAACGAGAAACCGAGGGATGTCTTCAAAGAGATTCTTTCGAGCGATCGAGGGCATAGAGGAAGAACTCGAACTATGGGTGGATGCGGGTCGTTAGATCCAGTCTAAATGACTGACTCAGAATCAGAACGACCCGTTCCCGAAACAATCCCCGTTTTTCAGCAGTGCCGATTGTGGGAGGAATCCACCCGTTTTTCTAGCGTCCGACTCCAACCAAATCAGCGTTTGCAATTTGAGGCAGAGTGTTCTTTAAACGATCGCCATATAGTGCCAAAGCATTTCCCGCAAACAGCAGAGCAAGATGGTCGCGATCGTAGTCGGTCACTTCGGCAACAGAAGAAACGCAATTGCGAAGGACGCCATCCCAATGCCCATAGTCTCCTGAGAAACAGGCGATGTGTTTGCCCATTTCGCCCATTCCAGTGTGAAGATAGGCAGGCGCGGGATCATCGGATTCAAACGACGCAAAGATTTGTCCGCGTGCAAAATACTCCATCGGATCGCGGTGACGCAGATCGGCGTGTTCGTATAAGCTGGCGTCGTCAATCTTGCTGGGGTCGTGTTGCTTTGTCCACATCAGATCAAACAGGTTTTTCGCCTGAGACATGATGTTGCTGCTGTTATGGATACCGCGTTCTTGAATCATCAGTTTTGTGAAATCAACCAACGATGGGCGGTAAGGATGCTTGGGATCAAAGTCGCGAATTCGCTTCTCCCAATGCTCGTGGAACGAATGAGCCAGATCGGGAATCCAACCGCAGCCTCCTTCTAGGAAGCCGACTCTGAGAGTCGGGAAGCGCTCGAATACGCCATCAAACACCATACGGGCTAGGGCAAGCTGCTGCTGGTTGCGCTGCACAAAAATGTGGCTCAGAACAAAGGTTTCGGTATGATCGGACAGCCCACCCACCATGTAGGAACCGGGTCCGCCATGCAGCCCGATCGCAATATCAAGATCTACGGCTGCCCGCAGAATTGGCTCAAAATCAGGATGGCTCAGCGTTTTGCAGGTGCGAATTTCAGGGAAAGCATCGGGCGCTTTGGGATGAGGAACGGCAATATTCGGAGCGACCGAGATGCCAATCATGCCAAGTTCGTTCACGCAGCGATACATTTCTTTTACCGCTTCGTCTACATCTTGCAGCGGCAGTACTCCGATCGGCTTGAGGCGATCGCCATGGCTACGACAGTCGTCTGCCATGTAGTTGTTATAAGCGCGGCAGAGTGCGATCGCTAAATCTTTGTCGAGATAGCTGGAAAAACTGAGATTCCACGTCCCATAAATCACCTGAACATCGACGCCTTCTTGATCCATGTGAGCGACACGGACATCATTGAACATCGCTCCAAGCGTCGTTTCGGGGTGCAAATTCCGAAACCCACCCTTACCTAATCCTTGGGGTTGCGGAAAGAGCCGAACGAGATCGTTCTGTCCGGTTTGAGGATTGAAATCAATCACTCGCATGCGCTGATCGCCGAGGTTGTCAACGATTAAGCCCACGCGATCGCGATACTCCTCTGGAATGTAGTCGCGAATAATCAATGGATTTTCTAACTTATGGGCGTCAGCATCAACAACTAGTAAACCTTGATACATAGAGACTCCGTGAAGGCGTGATGTGTAGCAATAGGGGAATTTGTCCCATCCCCAACCCCTCTTTCTCCGGGAGAGAGGCGTAAGAGATAGGAGATCTGGTTCCCTTTTCCCATGTGAAGAATGGGCTAGGGGATGAGGACGAATTTAAGCTCTGAGTCTATTGGAGCGCTGCCAGAGTTGGCGCACACCAAACCAATTTTCAAACGACCATTGCAAGGACGCGAGAATGGTGATGCCGGGATATTTCACAAAGGCAGGCTCATTTTTCTCGAACACAGCATGTCCACCCAGAGCAAACACTTGCGTCAGTACCAGGCACAGCAGCGTAATTCGCCAATCGATAAACAAGTAGACAACGGCTGCGATCGCCAGCAGATTCGTCAGATGATGGAGCGCTTGATTGATGGGATTCTGATGGGAAGCAATGAAATGGGCTTTCGCTTCTTGGAAGTAAGTCATGTCCCTATCTTCATATCAGTTGTTGGAACCATAGCACGTCGAAATTTTGCTGGGTGGAGAGTGATCGAAAAATTTAATCTGTGATTTGTAGTTCGTAATGTTTGGTTACGAAATTGTTAGCGATCGTAATCTTTCGTAATTCATATTCATACAAAAAATTCATACGAAAAAAGGCGAGGTCAACCCCACCTTTTCCACACATGTACTGTCAATTTACCCTAACGCCAGCGCAATTCGAGATATCCGCGCTCTGGCTGACTCAGTTCTTTCTCGCTTAGCCAATCAACCGCTTTATACGTCCCGAACACGTGATCCCACCAATCGACAGCGAGACCAAAGTTGTGATGCCACATGCCGTATTTGTGATGGACATAATGAACAGGCATTTTCATCCAGAAGCATTTGGTCGGATTTTCGTGCTGTAGCTGATGGGCGTAGGATGAGAACGCCGCATAGACAAACCCGCCAAGGAACCAACCGATTCCAGCTTCCGGCGAATAAAAGAACAGGAGACACAGAATCACGATCGTGCCTTTAAGGTAGTCAAAAAACTCCCAAACCACGCCCTGTCCTTCATTACGGCGATGGTGATCGCGGTGACGTTCTCCAATTTTTTCAGACACGTGCATGAGGCGATGCATCCAATACTCTACAAGACTAGCTAAGACAAACGCGATCGCAAAGCACAAAACCGTGACGCCAATTCTGACCAGCACAGAGACTCCTTTTTTTCCTCACGTCATTTGTTATTGTGCCTTGAATTAGACGTGTGTGCGAGGATTGAGGCAGGGGTTAATAGGTAGATCTGTGCTGAAACGAATTGCGATCGCGGTTTTGGGTGCGTTGGTTGGATGGGCAATAGTTGTCATACCCGTTAGGGCAGAGACAGATCAAGGAGCAACGCTGTTTGAGACTCACTGCGTTGGATGTCATATCAATGGAGGAAACATTATCAGGCGGGGGAAAACGCTGAAGCTGAAGGCGTTGGAGAAGAATGGATATGGCACAGAAGCCGCGATCGCTGAAATTGTGACCAACGGCAAAGGCAACATGTCCGCTTACCAGGATCGGTTAACCGCTGAAGAAATTCAGATCGTCTCTGCTTACGTGCTAGACCAAGCTCGACAAGATTGGCAAAAACATTAGATCACAAAACGTTAGATCAATAGAATTAACTCCACCAGCCATTTGCCGCTTACCTTGCTAACTTGGTGTATCTTAATCAGCTAAGGATCACAGGGAGAATAGGCGATGTCAGACGTTGTTCAGTGGCTGAACGAAATTCAAGATCTCAAGCGGCAACTGCAAGCGGCGCAACAGTCGGAAGAGGCCGCTAATGCGAGTGCTGATAACTGGCGAAAACGCTACGAGATTGAAGCACAACAACGCCGCCAAGAAGTAGAGTCGATGCAGCAAACGCTAGACCAAGTGCAATTCGCTTCATCCCAAGAATCGGCACAGCAAGATCTGCACCAACCAATCTCAGGTGCGGCAATTGTCCCATCTGAGATTGAACAGAGGGTCGAGCAGATGAATACAATGGCTGAACTGAAAGCACAGTTGATTAAAGTGTGGTCAGAGCGCGATCGCTTGGCGCAAGAGCTTGAGACGGAAAAAGCCCAACACATCCAGACTCGTCAAAATCTCTCTATGGCGTTGGGTGACGCGGTGGATATGCTAACAAAATTAAAATCGCAAGATTAAAATCATCCACGACAAATTTGCTCAAGTGCTGAGCCGCCACATCGCTCTATCAAACAAACGCGATCGCTCCTCTGAATGAATCGTCCTATGAATCGTCCCTGTCAACCACAATCCTCTAAAATCCCATCGTGTGGGCGACGATATCTAGCTGCGGTTCAACGTTCTGCTTAAAGTTGTTTTCGCTGAACTTAATGGCTGAATCTGGATCTTTCAGCCCATTCCCGGTCAGCACACAGACCACCTTTGCCCCTGCCGGAACTTTATCTTTGTGCTTCAGCAGTCCTGCCACAGACGCCGCACTCGCAGGCTCACAGAAGATGCCTTCTCCAGACGCCAACAGCCGATATGCCGCCATAATTTCATCATCGGTCACGGCGTTAAATTCACCCTGACTCGCTTCCTGAACCGCGATCGCACGCTGCCAATTGGCCGGATTACCAATCCGAATTGCCGTTGCCAAAGTATCGGGATGTGTGACCACCTGCCCACCCACCAAGGGAGCCGCACCCGCCGCTTGAAATCCCATCATCTTGGGCAAGTGAGAACAGCGTCCTTCCTGGTGATACTCACAAAAGCCCATCCAGTACGCGCTAATATTTCCAGCATTTCCAACCGGAATGCAAAGCCAATCAGGAGCATCACCCAAAACATCCACCACCTCAAACGCGGCTGTCTTCTGCCCTTCTAAGCGATAGGGATTTACCGAATTCACTAGCGTCACTGGGTAGTTCTCAGAGACTTCCCGAACAATTTCTAGAGCGCGATCAAAGTTGCCCTTGATCGAGAGTACTTCCGCTCCGTAGAGTAACGCCTGCGCCAGCTTACCCAGTGCTACATACCCGTCAGGAATGAGCACATACGCTCGCATTCCACCTCGTCGCGCATAGGCTGCCGCCGCTGCCGATGTATTTCCGGTACTGGCACAGATGACGGCTTTCGCGCCTGCTTCTTTTGCCTTGGTCAATGCCATGGTCATGCCCCGATCTTTGAAGCTTCCGGTCGGGTTGAGACCATCGTATTTCACAAACACTTGAACACCCCGCCCAATCTCTGCCGCGATCGCAGGGGCAGGAATTAACGGCGTATTTCCTTCGTGCAACGTGACGATGGGCGTACTGTCTGTCACAGGCAGATAACGCCGATAGGTGTGAATCAAACCGCGCCAATTTGCCACTCTCGGCAAGGCGTCAGAGGGCAGAGCTTCCGAAGGGGATTGAGATACAGACGCGCTTAAGGTCACAGGAGTCTACTTCTTACAGTGCAACAAGGGTAGATTCTAGTTTACTGCGATCGCTGCGTTTGATTGGCAGAACTGACGAATCAACCCCAGCGAGCACCGGCAAATGTCAATTAATGAGCAAGACTGATCCCTGGAACAACCGCCCACACCCCGCGTCATTTCGGCTATGCATTAAAAGTACTCCCACGCGTAAAGTTTAGGTTAAGATAGTTTACTGGTGTGAGTAAGTACAAATTACTAAGTCCTATGGCATCTAACGCTTCAAATCTGCAATTTAGTAACAGCGCTGTTTGTGAACCTCCTCTAGATACGGCTTCGGCATTAGCAAGATCATTAGAAAAGATGAAGACGCTATATCAAGCCGATCAGCAGGCCAAATTTTTGAATTTGCAAGCCGAAACTGAAACGCTGTTGCATCGCCTACAAGAGTTAAAGCAGCAACGCACCTCTGACGAAATTATCAACAGCTAGGGGACAAGCGCCACTCTTTGTATTCAATGTAGATCCTTCAGATAATGTAGAGTAGATCCTTCAGATTTAGTAGATCGCGATCGGCTCTGCCAAGCTCCAAAAGGATTTGCTTCATGAAGTCTGTCGGTTCGCTGCTCTGTCAGCGGTTCCTTCAGGGTTGCGCCTTGCACTCATCGCGCAACGTCCTATACTGAGTCATGGCTATCCATTAGGCGTTGACTATGCGATCGTTCTGGTCTGATCCGTATCTATGGATTCATCTAGCAGGAGTGGCAGGCGTTCCCGCGTCTTTACTCTTATGCTTACTGGGATTTGCAGCAGGTGATCCTGCTGTTGCAACGTGGTTTGAGTTGAGTATTGTTCTTGTCCTCGGAATTGTGCCAATTGCCTGGATGCAATGGCAGAAGCCGTTTTATATTTTTAGTCTGCTTGCCGTTTCAATTAGACTGGAGAATCTGACAGAGGATCAGCGCCGCATTCTAACCCTGTTTAGAACTCGTCGCAGTCCAATCTGGATTGGCGGCGGAGCCGTACTACTGGTTATTCTATTGAATCAAATCTATAACATTGCCCCAATTGCCGCTAATCTGACGCCCATCTCTCCAAGCTTGCGCGGAGTCGGACTTTTGTTAGCCGCGATCGGCTTTTTCGCTGCAAATCTGTTTTTACAGGTTCCGCTTAGCGTGCTGCGGGTGATGTTAGCATCTGAATCGGAATTTGCGGCGGCTCCTCCCTTTGTGCTAGACCAGATTCCTCCCAATTTTTCGGTGATTGGTGTGCGAGTGAATCAGATTTTGCCTCCCGTTATTTCAGATGCATCTCTGGCAGCTTCCTCTAAGCCGCTTGTGCCAGTCGCTCCCAGTCCCCAGATAGATTCTTCTTCGTCTAGTGACCCATTAGGGTAATCCTAATCCTAAATGTCGTCCTAGACACAGACGTTTAATTTTCTTACGGTATGCTGGTTAGAAAGTCAAGTTCTATATTGCCGTGTTGGACTTGGCTTTGTATTGTAGGGTTTCATTTTGGTCTGTGCTGCTCTCTCTGTCGTTACTTAAGGTGAACTATGGCAATTCCTCACACATCGATATCGTTTAGAGATTCTGATCCTGGCGCGGGTAATCCTCAAGTTTGGGAAAGTTTGAAGCGGGCGATCGCAGGGAGTTCTGGCTTTAAGCGCTGGCAACTCGAACATGCAGGAGATGAGCAATTTCAGGCCCTCAGTTTAGACACGCTAGTACACAGCTATCTAAGAGAAACCTTAGAGACTCTTGCGTACTAATTCGCAGTTAACCGATTGGTCGGCGTTCTACAGAATTTTGGTTGAAACTGAATAGGGGCGGCTACTTCAGCGTTGTAATCTTTTGGATAGACACCGCTTGAAATAGCCGCCCTTACTGCATTCCTCAGTGTGCAAAGACCTTTAATTTCCTGAGGAAACTGGAGACCTCAATGCACCATTGTTTGAGTTCGTGTACTTATCTAAAAATCCTTCCTAAAGGGTTTCTAAAGCGCTCTGCAAGCTGATTCAACTGACGATAGGCCCCTTCAACGCGATCGCCATCAACCACCACTTCTTCAGTTGGGTATTTCTGCAAAATCTCTAAAATTGACACCTTGCCATCACCACTTGCAGACAAAACGAGAGCGGCTCTCAGGGCTTGGCGTTCTGCTCCGCCTTTCGGCGTTTGAATCGCTTGTCCTAACTGATCTAATGCGCCATTTCCAAGCGGACTGTTGAGGATTCGATCGAGCAAGACTGGGCTGACGCTCACTTGTCGAGTTAGCGATCGCTGAATCGCTTCAGGATTTTGCTTCGACAACCGGAAATAGGATTGCAGGTCAGGAGAAGCTTGGCCAGTGTCAGCAAAGGTCGTCAGTTCGCTCACCGAAACCGATTCTCGCAAAAATTTATATTTCATCACAACTCGTTCTGCTGCGAGGGCTGGAGTGCTAGCCAGCATCATTGCTGCGCCCAATCCGAGACCGATGTAGCGAGCCAAAAAAGTATTCATAGTTTCGTTCTAAAGATCACCTAGTTAATGACGATCCCGCTGTGAAATAAGTTCACATCCCTCTGACCCTGCACGTCGATCGCCAAAAGGCTGAGCACCTTCTAGAACTTCACCTCGTCACCTTAAAAAAAATGAGGAGTAGGACGCGATGGGCGGCGGGATTTTAACTCGACTAGTGTTTTCGGGCGACGGTCAGAGAGCGTAACCACCTCAGCTTCATTGCTTTCCCGCGCAACGCGAATCAACAAAGCTGCACAAATCAAGCTCGAAATCATCGAGCTTCCACCATAGCTAAAGAAGGGGAGCGGTAAACCTGTCGTTGGTAAGGCTCCGGTCGCCACTCCAATATTTAATAATGATTGACCCACCATCAATATCATGACGCCGATCGCGACCAATCGATGAATCGCATTTCTAGCTTTACGCGCCACAATCAGCGCTATCGTCGCGTAGACCGACAGCATCAGCATCAATAACACACTCCCGATCAAGCCAAACTCTTCTGCAAAAACAGCGAAGATGAAGTCAGTGGATTGAATCGGTAAATAAAATAATTTCTGCTGCGAAAGTCCAAATCCGGTTCCGCTAATGCCGCCTGACCCGATCGCCAGCAAACTTTGAATCAGTTGATAGCCATCTTGCGTCGGGTCAGCCCACGGATTGAGAAATGACATCACTCGTCGTCGTTGATATTCCCGCAGACTAATACTCAACGTAGCGAGTAACACTCCCGCGCCTGCGGTTCCCCATAGGTAGATGTAAGGCAATCCCGCCGCCAGGGCAATCAACCAGAGAGTCATTCCACAAAGGGCGGTAGTGCTGAGATTAGGTTGCAGCAAAATGGCAAATAGCATGACGCAGAAGATGCCCATCCAGGTGAGGCGAACCGTCCAGGTGAGCCGTTCCCACTGCCCAAAGATGCGGGCGCTTTGCAGAATAATAAAGGGTTTGATCAGTTCGGAAGGTTGGATGAGAAACGGGCCGATCGCAAACCACCGCGCACCCCCATTGACGGACGTACCAATCCCCGGTAACAGCGTGATGAGGATACCCGCGAGCAAAATAAAGTACACCCAATCTGCGATGCCTTGAACGTACCGAAGCGAGGAATGCACGAGGATATTGAAGCCGATCATGCCGATGGCGATCGCAATTAGTTGTCGTTTAACGAAATACAGCCCATCTCCATAATTTGCGGCTCCGTCATCATAGGATGCGCTGAACATCACTGCCAATCCGACAAATATCCACACAAAGGTCAGCCACCGCAAGATTCGGGCTTCCCAAGCCCAATCTAGGGCAGTGGTATCAACAAAGGGAATTAGTTGACGCAACTTCACAGCAAATACGCTCCACTCTGCATAGGGGTTTAGGTCGCCCTGATCAACGCTGTCTCAATTCGGCTGCCAGCTTTTCTACGTCGTCCCGCAGAAACACCGTCAGGCGTCCTGAGTTTGCACGTCCTTCTGATGTTTGGGCAACTTCTAGCCAATAGGCGTAGCGATCGCCTTGGCGGAGTTCACCTTGCAGGGCAGACTGCTGAGGATTCGCCCGCCTGATGTCTTGTTGAACGATTTTATCGGTGGGGTAGGTGTAAATGGTCGTTGCGCGATCGTAGTCTTGTGAGATCTCCATCCCATAGATTGTCCGCAGCGACTCTTTGAGCCGACTGAAGCTCACACCATTGCGGACATCAAACAAGGTTAGAACTTCGCTGCGAATAGTGCCACCTTTGGAAAGAGCGGTGATTCTGCCCGGCGATAAAAGCGAGGCTTGAAACGAAAAGCTTTGGGCTGCCGAGTCATTTTTCCGAACTAGAAGCTTCTCTCCTCGGCTCGGACGCACCGTTGGATTGGCTTGCATCCAAGAAGCCACCTCGCTAGCCGATTGTCCAGGAAGCGCTCTAGCGGACGTGGCTCCCATTAGTAAGAAAAATCCTATGCCTAAAATCGATCTGAGTTTATAAATCACCTGTATTCACCCACACTAGCCGTCTTCGCTTTGGGCGCACTTAGCTCCCCCCAATTGCAACCTTCACCACCGTTCGCGCTTTCATATTCTGAAAGACTTGCTCTAAGTTGTGAAGCGGTTGATAGTCGCTGATTAGTAACTCAAATGGAACGGTTCCGCTCGCCAAAAATGCTAGTGCCGATCGCACAAACTCTGGCGTATTGTGAAACACTCCCTTTAAAGTCAGTTCATTGTAATGCAGTTGTTCGGTGTTGACCGTAATTGTCGTGTCGCGGGGACAACCGCCAAACAGATTGACTGTAGCGCCAGGACGGGCGCACGCGATCGCAGTTTCCCAAGCTGATGAAACGCCCGTCGCTTCGATCACAACATCTGCTCCCCAGCCATCGGTTAAATCCTTGACGATTGCCGGAACATCCGGTATTTGACGATAGTTAAATATCTTCGCGGCTCCAAATTTTTGAGCAATTTGCAACCGAGCCTCACTGCCACCGAACACAAAAACCTCGACAGATTGTTGAGCTAATGCGGCCACAAACATCAAGCCGATCGCTCCATCGCCCAGAAGAACAACGCGATCCGTTGGAGTTTGGCTTTGCGAAGCTTTGGGTTTGACATTTGATCGCGCGACGCCATGCAGAACACAGGCCAACGGTTCGGTCATGGCCGCGATCGCATCGGTTAGCCCATCGGGGATCGGCAGCAAATTGTGTTGCACGATCGCGGCAGGAATCTTGAGATACTCGGCGAACGTGCCGTTGTTAAACCTTAAATCTGTACAGAGCGAGAACTCTCTGCGCTGGCAGAAAAAGCAGGTCATACAGGGTGCAGAATTATTGGCAACGACGCGATCGCCAATCTTCCAACCCGTCACCCCATCTCCGATCGCGACAATCTGCCCTGCCGCCTCATGCCCAAACAGTGTGGGAAGCGTCAGCATCTTGGCATGCCCCCCGCGCCGCCACACTTTGAGATCCGTTCCGCAGGTCGTAGCTGCGCCCACTTGGATAACTACTTCTCCTGCAAGCGGCGTCGGATCGGGAACGATTTCTAGCCGTAAATCTTCTTGACCGTATAGTAAGGCAGCTAACACAAGAACGTTTTGAACTCAATTTCCCCAAATCTTACAAGGTTTTGTTACACAGCGATGTACGGATCGAGGCAGAGGGATGGGGGATGAGGGATGAAAGAAGAAGCTAGAGTGGATTTACCTGTTATTTCTCAGGTTAAGCTTGACAGAGCGCCGTCAATGTTAGGCTGACCAATCAGGAAGATAGCAATTTCAGCCCTCTCTCTGCCTCTTTGTCGCCTCAGCCCTCATCCCTCAGCCCTCAGCCCTCCCCTCATGCGTCTCCTCTGCCTCAGCAACGGTCACGGCGAAGACATCATTGCCCTCCGCATCCTTCAAGCGTTGCAACAGCATCCCGGTTGTCCCAAAATCGAAGTCCTGCCGATTGTAGGCGAAGGTCACGTTTATCAAAACGCCGGATTTCCGCTCATCGGTTCCGTCAAAGCGATGCCATCAGGTGGTTTCATTTACATGGACGGGCGACAGTTAGCGCGCGACCTTCAAGGTGGATTGATCAAGCTGACCTTAGAGCAAATCAAAGCGGTGCGATCGTGGGCAAAAGAACACAAATCATCGCTAATTTTAGCCGTGGGTGACATTGTGCCGATGCTATTTGCTTGGACAAGCGGCGCACCCTTTGCCTTTGTTGGAACCGCCAAATCAGAATACTATTTGCGGGATGAGACGGGCTGGCTACCCCGCTCCTCCTGGTGGGACGATCGCATCGAACGATCAACCGGATGCATCTACCAACCCTGGGAACGCTGGCTGATGTCTCGTCCGCAGTGCAAGGCTGTTTTTCCGCGCGATCGCATCACTGCCCGCACTCTCCAACGCTTCAACATTCCCGCCTTCGATTTAGGCAATCCCATGATGGACGGCTTAGAGACGAATGACTCCCTCATCCCTCATCCCTCATCCCTCATCCCTCCCCCTCTCACCCTCACCCTCGTTCCCGGTTCGCGTCCGCCCGAAGTATTCGCCAACTGGGAACTGATTCTACAAGCTCTCAATGGCGTCGTGGGAGAGCGCCCTGTCGTTTGCCTAGCGGCGATCGCGCCCCAACTCGATCTCGATGAACTTCATCAGAAATTATTGCAGTATCGCTGGCAGCAAACGGATACCAATACTTATACGATTGGACTTGGTGATAAGAAATCAACGCTGGTACTAATGCCAGGACGCTTTGCAGAATGCATTGGAAGAGCCGATGTTGCGATCGCGCTGGCCGGAACTGCCACTGAACAATTTGTCGGACTTGGAAAACCTGCGATCGCGATCGCAGGCGCAGGACCCCAGTTCACCCCTGCCTTTGCGGAAGCGCAAACTCGTTTACTAGGAGCTTCTGTTACCTTAGTCGAGCAACCCAACCAAGTTGGAGAGGCTTTACGATCGCTGCTGAATAATCCTGACCGACTGAGCGCGATCGCAGAGAACGGGCGTCGTCGTATGGGCGAACCCGGAGCCGCCAACCGGATTGCTCAATGTCTAATCCAGCAGATGCAGAAGTTGTAGATCAGGACTCTATGATTATGAAGTTAGGATTATAGCGGTTCCCTGAAGGATGAGGTACAGTGAGGGGGATTGATGTAGCCAGCTT
>NZ_JCACKG010000089.1:0-14428 GCF_059505265.1 Myxacorys chilensis
AGCTTCACCTCCTTGACTTACTTGTACTGATTTCTCGGACTTTTGCAAGAAGTCTAATGCACAAACTAAGCTCACATCTGCCAATTTGCTGCTCAATCAGATGCAGTCGAATCGCTCGCACTTGCTTCACATCCCACATTCTACCTCGCAAAAAGTGATGCAATCCTTGCCCGTTCTTCAATCCGTTTAGTTTGGCGATGTTTGGTGGCGTTTTGCGGGGTAACTCACTCACAATCCCCGCAGCCACTTGAAACATTCGTACAACCGCACATCCTCAAAAGTCGAGCGGTACAGCAAGCAATACTCGTCAATGAAGCCAACGGTGGCAACGGGTTGTCGAGAAATCATGCTTTCACTTTGAACACAGCTACCCCTAGCTTAATTTCTTCTCTATAGTGACAAATGAGGGTTAACTGTCCGCAGTCTTGGGTCAGGACGCGGAAGATCACGTTGCCTTGGAGACGCCCTGTCAAGCGAGATGGCAGAATGGGAGACCCATCAGATACACAAGCATGGGAGGTGCCATGTCTAGCGGAAGGGAGTTAATCACCGCTCGAAGCAGCACACCTCCGAACACCTCCGAGAAAGTGACCGACAACGGCATAGCCATCAGCTTTCGCTAACAGCGAGATGCGTTCTCGTAGACAAGCAACAATGGAATCGACACTTTCAGACGGAGCTGAGTAACTGAACGTGGTTGTCTTCGCGCCCGCTTGTCGAAGACGACTCATTAGCAACCAGCCGGAGATAGGAGATCGTCCCATGCTAGGAACGAACAGCACGATCAGGGGCCTCCTTTGGGAGCTAGCATTCCGTTGAGTGGCTGCATAGCCGACCCCATGACCGCAGGGCTGTTTCAAAGTCAGAGTAGAAAAACTAAACTCAGCAGTGTTGTAACCCAACTTCAATCAAGCTCATGGGATTGAAGTTGAGTAGCTTGTAGTCTCTAAGGTTACATAAGACAGTTGTGGGTAATTTTTTGTTCTGCTTTGAAAATTTTTGTATATTTAGCTGTCTAGATTGAATCGGATACTCAATACTAAATTTATCTCAACCCAGTCTCAAAGCTTTTGAGGAGACGATGAAAAATCGCTTTAGTTAGTTGCTTACTTAAACGGCGTCTCTGTACTCAGGTTTGACTGTTAAGCTATAGAGTTCTTTGGAGTAGCGCTTAAAGCCTCTTCCTTATACGATCATAATTCACATACGATCATAATTCACCTGTTGAGCAGTTTACTTCATACTTCTGTAGGTTTCTTATGCTCAATAAGCTTGTTAAACGTTTACTCGTAGTGAGTATCATTATCTTTTTAATGTCGTTGACGACAGTTGTGATTAAGCCTATGGAGGCTCAAATAGGGACTCAGAACTCAGTTAAACCTCCCAAAACTACATCCAATGAGTCAACTTGTACTCCAAGGAGTGATAAAACGGATGTAAAATTACCTTCATCGTATGATAGGAGAAATACTTACCCAGCCCTGATTATGCTGCCCGTTACTGGTGGAACGCCTAATGACTATTTTCAGGGAGCTTTTGCTGAACAATACAGCGTGCGAATTAAAAACCCTTTTATCGTCGTTCTATTTGATATACAAGGCAGCAGGAACGACTGGGATCCTGGTAAAAATTTTTATCCCGCGATTGAGCGATGCGAGAAGTTTGTCAAAAGCAATCTTGCCGGCCTGATTTCTAAATACAGTATTGATCCATCTCGAATCGTTCTAGGAGGTTCTTCCTTAGGAGGAGATCTGAGCTGGGCGTTGAGTTTGAGAAATCCAGCTCTCTTCCAATCTGGAACTATTGTCCTTAACAGTCAGAGTACCTACCGAGATGAGGTAGCTATGCGTCAGTTAGTTGCTAATAAGTCACGTTTCTTTATGCTTGCGAATGAAGTAGATGAGGATAAGAGACTTCCAGAGATACGTCGTGCCGTAGATGAACTAGCTAAATATGGTGTGGATCATCGATTTGAAATCATATCTGACGCCAACTATACAGAAATGTTGATGCGAGGGGTGGATTACGTCCTATTCAACAAAGATTTTTCGCCCCGACTTTCAGAAACGCCTTCCAAGGTTGAACCTACTTAGATTATGACCACGGAGCTTGCGAGAGACCGATAGAGTAAAAATGTCTCAAGGTTATTCTAACCAATGTATGTTGTTTATTTAAACTGAGCTAAGTCTCGTAAACCGCTAGTGTAGGAGTTTCGCAGGAATGCCCTCAAGTCAAAGGTTGACTACTCTAGAAGAAACGTTGGACTCACTATATGAAACCCTTGGCGAAGCTCAGAAACGTCTAGCATTTGCCAACGATGTTTTTGAGAAAAATTCGATCAAGCAACGGATTCGTAAAGAAGTATTACCAGAGATTCGCGAACGAGAAGCAGATTACTGGAAGCTTTTAACCCAAGAGTCCAATTCGTGGGCAATTGACGATGACGATGCTAGCAACGCAATTATTGAGGTTATTCAAACTGTTGAAAGTATTGAGCAAAACAATACAAATCAATGTTCCGATCAAGTCATTCAACTTTTGACTGATATTCAAAGTAAGTTGAATGAATCAGGAAAATCTTCTAGTGCCAAGCTAAAAGCGGCAATTCCTCTACTGCCACCTTTTGTCTCCTATGAAATGGAACTTGAAACACAGGGACTCCTGCAGCAATTGTTCCCGACTTTTAGTCGTCTGCTGAGGAAAGTTAAAAAAAAGTAATTGACCTCGATGTGGGCTGTCCATATCGAGGTTTATTACCTTTTGAGGAGAAGGATACAGAGTTTTTCTTTGGACGAGATCGCTTTCTTTACGGTGGAGAAGGATCTAAGTCGGGACTGATTAAAGCAGTCCAAACGCAACCACTAGTAGTTGTAATTGGGCCATCTGGAAGTGGAAAATCTTCTGTTGTTTCTGCTGGTCTTATCCCTCAATTGCGAACAGAAGGAATTTGGTTAATCGATTCTTTCCGGCCTAAAAATCAGCCATTTGAACAACTTGCTGCTGTTTTAGTACCATTGCTTGAACCTGGGTTGGATAGAATTCAGCAACTTGAGCGGGAAATAGACCTAGCGAGTATGATGCGGAGAAGTTTAACCCTATCAAAAGCTGCATCAAAAATTTTAGAGGCTAATTCCGGGAAACAGCGACTATTGCTAGTAATCGATCAATTTGAGGAGATTTACACATCTTGTTCAAGCGAGAAGCAAAGTCGTCAATTCATTGATTTATTGCTAGATGCAGTTAGTGTAGGTAACTTGACATTAGTACTGACTTTACGAGCAGATTTTTACGGGCATGTTCTTTCATATCCCCGGTTTGGGAATGCGCTACAACAATTCACACCACAATCTCTCAGTTCAATGAATCGAGAAGAACTGCAATCTTCTATAGAAAAGCCTCTTAAAAAGTCAGGTGTACTGCTAGAACCGGGACTAACTCAACGCATTTTAGACGATGTAGGTGAAGAACCTGGAAATTTACCCTTATTAGAATTCGCTCTAGCTGAGCTGTGGAACAAACGACAAAATGAAAAGTTGACTCATCGTGCGTATGACGAGATTGGAGGAGTTAAAAAATCAATAGCTAACCATGCAGAAAAAGTTTACGAGCAGCTTGACGAGCTTCAAAAGAAGCAGGTTGAATACATTTTCACACAGTTAGTATATCCGAGACAAGGGATAGAAAGTATCCGTAGAGTAGCAACTCGTTCAGAAATAGGGGATGAAAACTGGAACTTAGTAAATTATCTGACTAACTATAGAGAAAACTCAACGGGCCACAATTCAAGGCTTCTAGTGACAGGATGGGATGAAAGAAAAAAAACAGACATTGTTGAGATTGTTCATGAAGCATTGATTCGAGAATGGAAAGATTTGCAAAATTGGATTTCTCGTGACCATGTGTTCCGTACTTGGCAAGAATTCCTGAGAAATTCTATACAGATCTGGGAGAATGAAAAACGAGATAAAAGCGCTTTATTAAGAGGCAAACTTTTGCGAGAGTCTGAGAAATGGTTAAAGCAGAAGTTTAATAGTATTAGCCCTTTAGAGAAAGAGTTTATTCAAAGGAGTAGGCAAAAAGAGAGGTTAACTCGACATGGGATTGTCACTCTTGTACTTACCCTTTTTAGTCTGTTGATAATTGCTCAAAGAGAATATGCTGAAAGTCATTTCCAGGAGCAGTTTTCTGCTGTTCTTATTGGAAGTTCTGCTAATCCAAATCAAATTCCTGTATTACAAAAGGCACTTCAGAGAGCAAATCAAAGAGCTATAGACAAAGATATTGTCGCAGCTATTGAAATTTACAAAAATATTTTAAGAGCTGCTCAAAACTTTGAATCAGCATCTAGAGCAAAGGGAAACAAGTTGCAGAGTAGTAATTTGAGGGAGCTTGAAAAAGTTCGAGAGACTGCTGAAACATTGTTGGCAGATGTTATCAGGGATAACTATACCTCAAAACTAAAAGAACAGTTAAGTAAAGGCCAATTTGGTGTGTTGCAGAAAGATGCCAAACTAGACCAGTTTGAAAATCAGTTTACTGATTCACTAAAAACTACTTACACAATCTTAATGCGCCAACCCGGTTTGGGTGCAGATAAGAATAGAAATGGACGCTTAGATTTAGATGAAATAATCTTTTTGCCTTGTAAGGTTCTGGAAGATATAGAAATATCATGGCGTAGCGCGACTAAAGGTAACTGTGGCTTTTATGGAACAAATATTTATGAGGCTCCGAATTGTAAGGATCTCTCGAAAGAGACCCTCTCATTTATCCTATTTGATCCAATAGATGGGATAGAAACCCGCATCAGGCAATGTCCAAGGATTAAAAGCTTCAACCCATGAAGACTATTTTCATTGTTAAAATACTTAAAGCATTACTTCAAAATTTACTTAAACGAACTACGGCTCCTAAACTTTTTAGGCAAGGAGTAGTCATTCTATTTGCTGCCTCATTAGCATTAGCATTAGGTGTTCAAGGTTATGCTGGAATACCTGATGCCGCTGTTATTAAAGGATTTAATGGCAGCGGAGAGCATTTTTGGATACGTCGCACGGCTAATTCACGAAAAGAGCTTATTACAGAAATTCCAAACATTGATAGTGGTAACGGACGGATTAACCGTCAGGGTGAACTTTCGGTACCGACAGATGGAGAAGCATCAGCATCTCTATATTTCGTCGGCAGGGAGAATTACGATGGGCTTGTTGTGCAAACCAGGCCAATGCCGAGCGATGATCGGACATCGAGCAGATACACTTTTCCTTGTAGATTTCAGGGAGCATATATAATTGCTTGGAGAGCTAACAGTCAAAGTAGATCTTGCGACCCAGAGAGTGGAGGAATTCAAATAGTTACAGATCCAGGAAAAGTGCTTTCTTACTTAAAAAATTCTAGTGAAGTATTGGTCGGTTTTAAGAATAAGCAAAATTCTTCTCAAGGAAGTATTGAACGTTTAACGATTGATCCTGGGCAAGAGCAAACTGTGATTCGGACTAGTGTTGATGGAACTACTAGTGTAGTTGAGTACATAGAAAAATGTGTTGTTGTTAGGACAGAACCAAAGTCTCCAAGTATAACATCGGGGCCTCAACGGATAGTGCCGGGAGATTCGACCAGCCGATGTAGTAAAGAACCTAAGAATACAACCTCAGATGTTGTAAGCATTGAAGTTCTTGAGGGTACTATCATTGCTAAATCAAAGGAAAAACCAGAAGGGGAAGTAGTTAAAAAGGGTCAAAAATATTCTTATCCAGAAAGAGTTTTTAGCCCTATAGATGCCAACTCAGAAGCTAATTCATGTAAAATGCTAAGGTTTCTCAATGCTGCCTACTGGTCATCCCCTGCGACTCCAAAATCGATTTCTGACGGTATAGCCGAACAATTAAAGCAACACCGAGAGGCATTAGGCGTATCTGGTCGTCCTCCTGATAATCTCTCTGAACTGGAGCGAGACATTTTTGTCGAGATGAATAGTGTACGTAATAATCCTGCTGCTTACGCAGACCTTTTGGAGAAGCAAAAGCAGTTCTTTCGCAGTAATTATTTAACCCTTCCAGCCGAGCCCTTTGACTTCAATAAAAGGGGTAGTGCTGTGGATAAAACTATATCCTTTCTTCGTTCACAAAAGCCTCTACCTCCTTTTAGTATCTCTAGAGGTATGTCTGGAGCGAATCAGGACCATGTAACGAGTCAAGGCAAAAGTGGTAAAAGTTTCGGACATGCAGGTGACGATTCCATTGGTACTGGGGAAAGATTGAAACGCCACGGTTCTGTTGGATGCCCTAGATACGATGAAGATGAATATGAGAATATTATCTACTTTGAACCTTCAGATCGAGGAGCTGTTTCTAAGAGTCAGGCTCTTGTTATGGAAATGTTAATCGACTACAGACCGCGCCGAACAGGAAATCAAGACAATCTCTTCAACCGAGACTTCCAGGTCGTAGGAGTCGCTTGTGGTTCTCATAGTAACTTTCTTCATGAAATGTGCGTTGTTACCTATGCTGAAGGGTATTTAGAGAAAAGCTAAAGCACAAGTTCATCAGAAGGCGTTGCTGAATAGCGGTATGACTTCGCAAAATTTCAAACGAATTCTCAACCCTCTCGATCATCGATTCATAGCTTGAATCAGCAACGCCCATCAGAAGCCACTGAATCTTATCGAGTTCAATGCACGAACTTGAGAGTGGCAATCGCCATCGCTACCGCGCTTCTGGGCATGACGATTGATTGCTCAAACACTAATAACTAGAGCATGAAATAGTGAACACTCTACCGGGCTGCATAAGCAACGTGTTTTTCACGGAAAAAGCGTTGTACAACATCTGGTTGACGTTGCCGACGATGTAAATGACGACGAACGTTCTCAATCATTTCAACCTTGATTTTTGCTCGTTTCCGCCCCACAGCATTTGCCTTGACATCATGATTGAACAACTCATCGGGGTTGAGTTCTGGACTGTAAGACGGCAACAAAACATGCGAATCCGATCAGCATGTTGCTCTAACCAGCGATTGACTTTCGCCGAAAAATGCACCGGATGCTTGTCCACAATCAAAAACACCTTTTGGGGAATCTGGCGAATCAAGCGACGCAAAAAGTCCAGCATCACGTCGCTATTGAAGTTTTGAGTGAACAACTTGAAGTACAGCGTTCCGTGATTGGTCAACGTTGAGATCAGATTGCAGCGAAACCGCTGCCCCGTGGTTCCCAGCACGGGGCAGCGGTTTCGCTTGCCATAGGAGCGTCCGATTTGGTCATCCGCCCGTAGTCCCATCTTGTCGCCCCAATGAATCTCGGCTCCCTCCTGCTTCGCCAGTTTGACCATGGCTGAATAATCAACTTCTAACCACTGTTTGACCGCTTTCGGGTCTTGCTCATAAGCCCGTCGCAATGGTTTTTGGGGAGTCAGCCCCCACCGCTTGAGACAGCGTCCGACTGTCCATACCGATACCGATATGCCATAACGTTGCTCTAGCAGTTGCCCTACACTCTCTCGAGTTCACAGTGCAAAGGGTAAGCCCAATTGATCAGGACACTTCTTCGTGAACAAACGCATGGTCGTCGCCGCTTCGTGCGGTGCTAAGCGTGACGAGTGACGTCGCCCTCGCTTTTTCGCCTTCAAAGCTTTAGCACCTTGTTCATCGACCGCTTTTATCTAGTGGTGCACGACGGTGCGCGAAACTTGGAAGAGCCGAGCCGCTTCTGATTTACTCATGCCATTTTCTATCGCATTGACGACTCGATAGCGCAGGGCCTCTTGAGCTTCGGCAGGTAAGTGGCGAGCATCTTTCAGTTTCATGGCTTCTGCTGAATTGGCTACTCTCCTATGTTGACACTCTCCTATGTTGACTATTTGTCGCTCGGAGTAGTATTTAGGAAATAACCCTTTTTTGCTACCCCTAACCGCTTTAGAATGGACAGCCGTGCTTTCTAGACGGTCATATTGATATGAAAATCAGCTGAACTCCGTCTGGGCTGGCTTTTCCTGCCTTTGCCCTCTCATGATCGCTGTACCATACACTGGGAGTTCTCAAACGGATATTGAGATGAGCAACGTCAGACCGCCCCTGCAAAGTCTGGATGAACAGGTCGAATCAAGAGTTCAAGCCATTCGGGCTGACCGGGACTGGTGGCCCTGTCGCCGGGGGTGCGACTATTGCTGTCGTCACCTTGCCCAGGCTCCCAACCTGAGCCCGGCAGAATGGGAACGAGTGGATGCCGCGGTGGCAGCTCTTCCCATTCCCATTCAAGCGATGGTTCAGCAGAGGATTGAGGCGCTGCTGGAGCAAGTTGTTGAGCAGGGACCCGGTTCGACAGTGGTGTGCCCGTATCTCGACGAGCAGGAGGGGGCCTGTCGGATTTATGACTCCCGTCCACTCGCCTGTCGGACGTACGGCTTCTTCGTGACCCGTGACCATAACCAGTACTGTGAGCAGATCGAGACCGAGGTGAACAATCGTCGAGAGGAGGCAATCGTGTGGGGCAATGCAGAGGCGATTCGTCATGACCTTAACCGGATGAGTGGCATACCTATCCCCTTTGAACAGCACTACGACCATTGACTCGGCATCGATTCGTAACAATATTGCCGCAAAAGAATAGGTGGCTTTCCTTGTTATCTATCTCCAAGTACGGCTCCGTCAGAGGTTGGTGACTTTGTAAAGCCTCAGTGTAGATGTGACAATTACAATTTGAGTCGTTTGCAAGGATCGAAAAGATTGTCAGTATAATCTCTAACAATAAATTACGACCTTGACAATGAAGCGGATTTGCCATTCCTGCCATTGGAATCGATCCCTCTGAGTCTTTTACCGTTCCTGTAATGATTACGATGCCCCAAAATTCGCCCTCACCGAAAACGATTCTTTTCCTGGCAGCGAATCCCAAAAGTACAACTCCATTGCGGTTGGATGAAGAACTGCGAGAGATTGAAGCCGGGCTGCAACGATCGCGACATCGGGATCAATTCAGTCTCGAACAACGGTGGGCAGTTTCCCCAACCGACATGCAGCGAGCCGTCTCGGAACTCAGTCCCCAGATTGTGCATTTTTCTGGACATGGGGTGGGGGCAGGGGGACTAGCGCTCGAAAGTGAAGACGGGACGGTGCAGTTAGTTCAAGGTCAGGCTTTAGCCAAGCTATTTCGGCTCTGTGTTGCCCCCTACACGGATTGCCCCGTGGAATGCGTGGTCCTCAATGCGTGTTATTCCGAAGAGCAAGCGAATGCGATCGCTCAGCATATCTCCTACGTGATCGGGATGAGCCAAGCCGTGGGCGATCAAGCGGCGCGGAAATTTGCCGTGGGATTTTATGATGCACTGGGAGCTGGTAAATCCATTCCTGTTGCCTATGAATTTGGGTGTGCCAGCATCAGCATGGCAGGGATTTCGGAGGACCTCACCCCCAGACTGATCACCCCACAGATTTACCCGACTCCAGGTTCAGCGACACTACCAACCAACCCGGCAACGAATCCTCCGTTAGATCCTACTGATGCGCGTAAACTAACTCCTGTCATTGCCCCACCCCAAGCGACGCCATCTCCGTCTCCTACGCCCCCGATGCCACCGCTGAGATTTGAGATGCCAGAAGGGAGCGTTAGTTTAGATTCACCGTTTTATGTGGAGCGACCCCCGATCGAGCGGGATTGCTACGACACGATCTGCCGAGCGGGCGCTTTGATTCGGATTAAAGCCCCACGGCAAATGGGAAAATCTTCCTTAATGCAGCGAGTGCTGGCTCATGGCAAACAGGCCGGGTATCGTACCGCCTATATCAACTTCCAATCCGCGGATGAAGAATTTCTCAACAGTATTGATTTATTTCTGCAATGGTTTTGTGCCAGCATCAGCAATGAATTGGGTTTGGATGAACGATTAGAGGACTATTGGAAAGGGGTATTGGGCAGTAAAAATAAATGCACCAATTATTTTCAACGCTATCTACTGAAGACGATTACAGAACCATTAACGCTAGGACTGGATGAAGTCGATCAGGTCTTTCAACATCCCAATATTGCCCAGGAGTTTTTTGGGTTGCTGCGAGCGTGGCATGAGAAAGGCAAGAACGAACCCATTTGGCAAAAGTTACGGTTGATCATTGTGCATTCTAAGGAGGTCTACATTCCGCTCAATATCAACCAGTCTCCCTTTAACGTGGGCTTGCCGATTGAGTTGCCAGAACTAACAGAGCCACAGGTGTTGGAGTTGATCGCAAGGCATGGCTTGAATTGGTCGACCGCAGAAGTCGCTCAATTGATGAATGTGGTGGATGGGCATCCCTATCTGCTGCGCAAAGCGTTGTATGAAATCGCGCGGGGCAATCTGACTCTGGAACGCGTGGTGCAGGTAGCTCCGACGGAGGAAGGGTTGTTTGGGGATCATCTACGACGACATTTGCTGAACTTAGAGGCGGATGCGGAGTTAGCGGCAGCAATGCGGCAAGTGATCGCTTCGAACCAAGCAGTGCGGCTAGAACCAACCGAAGCCTTTAAGCTGCGGAGTATGGGGCTAGTGGCACTGCGGGGAAATGATGTGGAGCCGCTCTGTAACCTGTATCGCACCTATTTTCGCGATCGCTTGGAAGTGGGCACATGAATCAGGGGTATCAAGTTGGCGGCAGTTTACCAATCGACACACCGACTTACGTGCAGCGCCAGGCGGATACGGAGCTCTATGAGTTGTTGAAGCAGGGCGAGTTTTGTTATGTGTTGACCCCGCGTCAGATGGGCAAGTCGAGTTTGCGGGTGCAGGTGATGGCGCGGTTACAGGCGGCGGGCTTTGCCTGTGCAGCGATCGACCTGACGGCGATCGGCACGGCGGAGATTACCGCTGAGGAATGGTATGCCGGAATGATTGATAGCGTCGTCAATGCCTTGCATCTCTACGATCGATTTGACCTAGAGGCTTGGTGGCAGAAGCATCATTTACTCTCCCCCGTCCAGCGATTGGGAAAGTTTGGAGGATCGGTATTGCCCAGTTTGGTGGCTGAGCCCACGATTATTTTTGTCGATGAGATCGATAGTGCGTTGAGCTTGCCGTTTAGCTGCGATGATTTCTTTGCGCTGATTCGGGAGAGCTATAACCGTCGCGCCGATCAGCCAGAGTCTTGGCAGTTGACGTTTGCGCTGTTTGGAGTTTCGACGCCTTCGGAGTTGATTGCTGATCCGCAGCGGACGCCGTTCAATATTGGTAAGGGAATTGAGCTGCGGGGCTTTGCGCTGGAGGAAGTGCAGCCATTGGCAGCAGGATTAGCCGGGTTACCTTTGCCGCCTCAAGCCATTTTGAGTGCAGTGCTGGATTGGACAGGGGGACAACCCTTTTTAACACAGAAGCTGTGTCAGCTGATTGCCCAGAAAGGGGAGGATATTCCGAATGCAGAAGTGACAGACTATATTGCCGCTCTAGTGAATACTTATGTGATTGATCGTTGGCTTCAGCAAGATACTCCGGAGCATCTCAAAACGATTCAGGATCGCATTCTTAGTAGTGCTCAAAGTCAGCAGCTACTCTCACTCTACAGCGAAATATTGCAAGGTCGCTTGGTAAGAGTCGGGAGCACGAGAGAGAAGATTGAATTGTGGTTGTCGGGCTTGGTGGTGGAGCGCGATCGCTGTTTGCAGGTCGCTAATCGGATTTATAGAGCGATCTTTACCACGGAATGGGTGGCCCAGCAGCAGGCGTTGACGACAAGACAAGCGCAGGATTGGGTCGGGGGTGGGCCAGGGCAGGAGCAAGCCGTGCTGCAACGGAATCGCGAGGTCGATCGCAAGTTGGCGCAGGCGCAGCGATTGTTTTATGCCAGTTTGGTGGTGTTTGTGTTGTCGGGGTTGATGTTGGGCGGGGCGATCTGGATGGTTTCTCAGCCGGGCGATCCGCCTATGATGCGGCGGCGATAAATTTTGGGTTGTTCTGTGTTCTAGTTTGGTAACTGTGATGGCGAGCGAGTCCTCTTCCACTCCCTATTTCTATAAACTCGGTGGTGCGCTGGAAGTTGATGCACTGAGTTATGTCCAGCGACAGGCGGATGAAGAGTTTTATCAAGGGCTAAAGGCGGGAGAGTTCTGCTATGTGCTGAATGCCAGGCAGATGGGGAAGTCCAGCTTGCAATCACGGACGCGGCAACGGCTGGAGGCGGACGGGATTCGCTGTGCCATGGTAGATATTACGGCGATCGGGACGACGGAAAGTACAGCGGTGGAGTGGTATGCCGGCATGATCGATTCGCTGGTAAATAGTTTTGAGTTGTATCTCCAGTTTGATTTGAATGAGTGGTGGGAAAGTTTGCCGTTGTTATCGCCGGTGCAGCGGTTCAGTAAGTTTTTGGAGTCGGTGTTGTTGCGAGCAGTCCCAGAACCGATCGTCATTTTTGTCGACGAAATTGATAGTGTACGGAGTTTGCCGTTTGATGCAGATGACTTTTTTGCCGTAATTCGGAGTGTTTACAACCAGCGATCAACGGAGCCGATCTATCGGCGGTTGACGTTTGCGTTGATTGGGGCGGCAACGCCAGTGGATTTGATTCGGGATATGCAGCGAACGCCGTTTAATGTGGGACGGGCGATCGAGTTGGCAGGGTTTCGGTTGGATGAGGCAAAACCTTTGCAGGCGGGGCTGGGCGACGCGCAGGATACGATTGCGGAGATTCTGAATTGGACGGGGGGACAGCCCTTTTTGACGCAAAAGCTCTGTGCGCTGGTGCGACAGGCGGTGGGGCAAGGGGTCAGGAAGCCTGTGGAAAATCGCGCGGCTTGGGTAGCGCAGGTGGTGCAGGAGCGGATTGTGGAGAATTGGGAAGGCAAGGACGACCCGGTGCACCTGCGGACGATTCGGGGCCGGGTGCTGGAGCGGGGGGAAGCTCAAGCGGGGCGGCTATTGGGGTTGTATCAGCAGGTGCTGGAGCGGAAGGATGGACTGGAGGGGGATAATTCAACGGAGCAGACGCAGTTGCAACTGTCCGGGTTGGTAGTGAAGCGGGATGGGCAATTGCGGGTGTATAACCGGATTTATGAGCAAGTGTTTGATCTCGCTTGGGTGAATGCGGAATTAGCGAAGTTGCGTCCGGCTTACTACAGCGTGGCA
Organism: Myxacorys chilensis; assembly: GCF_059505265.1. Classification (NCBI taxonomy): domain Bacteria; kingdom Bacillati; phylum Cyanobacteriota; class Cyanophyceae; order Leptolyngbyales; family Leptolyngbyaceae; genus Myxacorys; species Myxacorys chilensis. The sequence continues at coordinate 13,086 of NZ_JCACKG010000089.1, forward strand.
ATCTCTGAATGGCTCAAGTCTGAGGGGAAGGACAAGTCACGGTTGCTGCGGGGGGAAGCACTGCGGGAGGCGATCTCTTGGTCGGAAGGGAAGCAACTGAGCGATGAGGATGCGCGGTTTGTGCGAGCCAGTCAGGAAGTGGATCGGCAGGAGGTGGAGCAGCAGTTGGCGGCGAAAGCGGCGGCGAATCAAATCCTGGAAGCGGCGCGAGAACAAGCAGAGACGAATCTGAAGACGGCGAATCAGCAGCTGGTGCAGGTGCAAGAGGAGGTGCAGCAGACGAAGATTGAGGCCGAGATCGTGAAGCGAAAGTCCGATCGGCGGAATTTAATCAGTTTGGTGGGAATGGGAGTGGCGATCGCGGTTGCCGGAATTGCAGTACCGAGTTCGTTTCGGGCGGAGAGCGAACGGAAGACCGCTGAAACAGGAATGCAGAATGCGAGGAAACAGAAGGATGAGTTAGTTATCCAGAGCGAGCAGCTAAATGCCAGACTGAACCAAACGCAAGAGAAGGAAAAAGCAGCCCAGAAGAAAGCACAAGTAGCGCAGACGCAATACCGGCAGGCCCAACAGAAAGAGAAGGAGGCAGGCGCACAGGCGGCAAAAGCATCACAGCAGGCACAGGCAGCGCAGCAGCAGTTTGTGGTGGCACAGCAGCAGGCAAGTGAGGCAAAAGCCAGTCTAGAACAGGTGAATCAGGACAAGAAACAGGCAGAGCAAGCCAGGAAGCAAGCGATTCAGGCCCAGCAGCAGGCTGAGAGACAAAGGCTACAGGCGCAAGCAAAAGCTGAGGAAGCAAGGAAAGCACAGCAAGTTGCAGTGGAGCAGCGAGAGATTGTGCAGAAAGGGATTGAACTAGAACGCAAAGGAGTGGCACTGCTGCGGCTTCCTGCCTATCAGTATCGCAGTAGTGATAAGTTGATTGCGGCATTAGAGTTGGGACGTGGTGTGAAAGCGCTGCTGCAAAAAGGAGCAACTTCAAAAAGTATTAATACTTATCCTGCAATTAGCCCTCTCATGGCACTGAGAGTTGCAGTTAATTCTGTGATGCAGCAGGCCCAATTCCAGGGCAACTCTAGCTTCAGCCCAGATGGCAAGCAAGTCCTCACCGGGGATGACACCACGAGTCGGCTGTATGACCTGTCGGGTAAGCAGCTCGCCCAATTCCAGGGCGGCTATTCACGCTTCAGCCCAGATGGCAAGCAAATCGCGACTGGGGATGACACCACGAGTCGGCTGTATGACCTGTCGGGTAATAAACTTGCTGGATTTGAGGGTAGCACTCCCAGCTTCAGCCCAGATGGCAAGCAAATCGCGACTGGGGATGACACCACGAGTCGGCT
>NZ_JCACKG010000090.1:0-14349 GCF_059505265.1 Myxacorys chilensis
TTTGAGTTTGGATTATCGATCTAGGCACTAACAACAGATCTATAGCACTACCGTGGCTTTTCGGGCGAAGACTTTCTGCATTCGGTGATGGATACCTTTCGCTTGATTCTGCAAGTCGTGTTGCGTCCGCAATCCGCACAGGGATTTGTCCTGCTCCTCAAACGCTGGACTGTGGAACGCACCTATGGCGGGTTGCATTGGTGCCGTCGTCTCAATCTCGATTACGAGCGCTTACCTGCTTCCTCAGAAGCCTTCATCTACATTGCGATGATTCGACTCATGCTACGCAGACTAGCGTGAGCTTTTGTTACCCTCTCCGTATTTCCAAACATCCTCTAAGATCAAACCACTCAAGTTATTTGAATCAAAGAACGTTGAAGAATCTTACGGTCCGTTCTTCGGCTTTAACCGTTCGGGTGCTAATGTCTCGCAGGGCGTGATCGACTGGTTCTGGTTTCAGGGAATGCAGGCGGGACATAAGAACGCATTTGACTGCATCAAAGCCTTCTCTGAGATAGATTTCACTGAAGACCTTCAAAAAATTCGATGTGCCGACGCTGATTGTTCATGGCGATGATGACCAGATCGTGCCGATCGGTGCCGCCGCGATCGCCGCTGCAAAACTGGTGAAGCAGGCCACCCTGAAGATCTATCCAGGCGCACCTCACGGTTTAACCGATACGCACAAGGAACAGCTCAACACTGATCTTCTATCGTTTCTCAAAGACTGAGACCGGACGCTGATGTGAACCATCAAATCAAAGGTATGAACCTGGATGTAAGTAAGCATCGTGGAGCAACCCAACTACAGCATCTCTAGAGGTTGCGATCGCGCAGGCGGCGGAAATGCTTCATCCAATGCAGCCAAATCCGCTTGACTCAACGTAATATCCAACGCAGCGTAGTTCTCTTGGATGCGATCGCGCCGACTCGATTTTGGAATTACCACGACATTCTCTTGATGCAAGAGCCACGCGATCGCGACCTGAGCAGGAGTAAGGTGTAATCGAGAGGCAGTTCCTTCAGAGTTGTGCTTGGCGCTAATCGCACCCAATGCTTTGTTCTGCAATAATCGACCTTGCTCGATCGGAGAATACGCCATTACAGGAAAGCCTTGCTGCCGACACCACGGCAACACATCCCACTCAATTCCACGTCGGCTGAGATTGTACAAAACTTGATCGGTTGCGGTGAGGTTGTGGTCGAACTGGCGAGCCTCTACTAAATCGTCTTGGTCAAAATTGCTCACGCCAAAGTCGCGAATCTTTCCAGATTGTCGAAGCTCGAGTAAGGCTTCAAAGGTTTCTGAGAGCGGGACAGAACCGCGCCAGTGTAGCAGGTAAAGATCCAAGTAATCGGTTTTGAGGCGTTTGAGGCTGCGATCGCACGCTTGAATCGTTCCGCGTCGCGTCGCATTGTGTGGGTAAACTTTGCTGACCAAGAAGAGGCGCGATCGCTGCCCTTTGATCGCCTCTGCCACAACCTCTTCTGCTCCACCTTCACCATACATTTCGGCAGTGTCGATCAGCGTCATGCCCAAGTCGATCCCAAATTTCAAGGCATCGATTTCTTGAGAGCGCTGTTTCGTGTGTGTTCCCATACCCCACGTTCCCTGACCGAGAACGGGCATTGTTGCGCCAGATGGAAGAGGGAGCGATCGCATAGTTTATCTCCAAATTGCACCTGAGCTAACGGTAGAACGAGTAGCCATCCGCTACCTCTAACTCTTGCAGGATTTGCTTGGCTCTTGCTGGGGAGCTTGATGTTAAATTGCGCCAGTTTTAACTTGGAAACAGGTGTCGAGCCGGAAGCAGGCGAGGCAGCAGCTATGAATTGAGTCGAGATGAATAAGATGAAGCCACAGCTTAGTAGAGACGCTCAGCGGCAAGTCGGGTGTGTTTTTAGACGCCTGGGGTGGCCTCAATCACTATCACTCCAGTATCAGCATAGTCAAGCCAGGAATTTTTTTGACTTTTTTTTAGGATAATATTCAGGGGGTTCGCTACTTAAGCTAGGAAAATGTCTCTCTGACTTCGGTTAACTCATCCCAAAATTCTCTTCGTACTTTGAATTAGCCCTCACAATTTTCCTTCCTAAGCTCGTAGTCAACAGTGCCTCTGATGTGGGAATTTATCATTTGAAGATAACTGTCTAAACTGCCCTCTCATTTAACTGAACTCTAATGGATAGTATTCAGCATCTCATTGAACCGCATGTCCAAGATCTAGGAGGATTCCAAGCTCGTCGGCTCCTTCCCTCAGATATGTTGACCTTGGTCGGTCCCTTCATCTTTTTTGATCATCTCGGTCCTGCCGTGTTTCCACCAGGCAAAGGTGTAGATGTCAGACCGCACCCACATATTAATTTAGCCACAGTGACCTACCTGTTTGAAGGCGCGTTGCTGCATCGAGACAGTGTGGGCAGCAATCAGGAAATTCGTCCGGGTGCTGTGAACTGGATGACGGCAGGACGAGGGATTGTCCATTCTGAGCGCACTCCTGACCATGAGCGTAGCAAAGAAGCTACACTGCACGGAATCCAGACCTGGGTAGCCCTTCCTGATGAGCATGAGGAAACAGAACCCTGGTTCCGGCATCATCCTGCCACTGATTTACCCGCTTGGGAAGAGGCGGGAGTAGCCATCACCCTAATTGCGGGAGAAGCATATGGTCGTCGGTCTCCGGTGCAGACCTTTTCACCCATGATTTATCTGGATGTACAGTTGTCTGCTGGCGCGCACCTTACCTTACCGGGCGACTACCGAGAACAAGCTGTTTACAGCGTGACCGAAGGACTACGGATCAACGATGCTCCTCTTGAGCAGCATCGGTTAGCGGTTCTGGAATCAGGTGCATCGGTAGACATTTCTGCCGATCGCTCGGCTCGTTGTATTGTGGTCGGAGGTGAGCCTGTGGGAGAGCGGCACAAGTGGTGGAATTTTGTCTCCAGTCGCCTAGAACGCATTGAGCAAGCGAAGCGGGATTGGCAGGAAGGGCGGTTCGGGCAGGTTCCTCAAGAAACAGAATTTATACCATTGCCTGAGGAACCGAATCGCAAACGAGAACAGCCGCTATAGGACGACTGAGTGCCACTCATCCGATCGCTTAACTGAATCGAACACCGAAAAGGAGAAGAAATGTCCCATAATCTGCTCCTACTCAGTAACTCCAAGATTCACGGAAAGGGTTACTTGGAGCACGCAATGGATGCGATCGCAGAGTTTCTGGACGGATGCCGCGTCCTCCACTTTGTTCCCTATGCCCAATCTGAGTATGAGGCGTATACACAACGTGTTCGCACTGCGCTGCAACCCTTGGGCGTTGAAGTCATTGGCTTAAACGCCGTGTCAAATCCACGGGAAGTTGTGGAAGAGGCCGAGGTGCTATTTGTAGGAGGTGGCAACACGTTTCGTCTCCTCAGAAGTGTGCAACAGTTGGGTCTTGTGGAATTAGTCCGGCAGCGAGTATTGGCGGGGGAGTTGTCTTACATGGGTTCCAGCGCTGGAACCAACCATGCGTGTCCCACTATCCGTACCACGAATGACATGCCGATTGTGCAGCCGGTCTCTTTTGAAGCATTTGGGTTAGTTCCGTTTCAGATCAACCCGCATTATCAAGATGCAGATCCGCGCTCTACTCATATGGGCGAGACCCGCGAGGAGCGCATCCGCCAGTTCCTTGAAGAAAATGATGTGCCAGTGCTAGCGATGCGGGAAGGCGCGTGGCTTCGCTGTCGAGGGAGTAAGTTAACCCTCCAAGGGCAAACCGGGGCACTCCTCTTTCAGCGAGGAACCAAGCCAACGCCTTATGAAGAAGAAGCCGACCTCTCATTTCTTCTCAACCTGCCCACTCAGTTCGACACTCCCTTGTAATGTTTGCAGTTGGCTATCAACTTGCCCAGCAGCACCACAGGCAGTACCGTAAAATCTCTTTTCCTCTCAAATTCGCCTCACTGCAAGACTGACGTTGAGGGGAATTGAAGCGATCAGTATGATTCGGAAAGATCAAGTAGAAGGAATTGAACACGCGAATCGTGTATCTCAAGATTCATCGAAGCAATCTTTAGGGCGAGTGCTTAATGCAATACGATTGACGCAGATCGTATGTCGCTAAAAGAAGAATTTCGACACAACCTTTCTACTTACACTTTGCAAGCTTAGGGACTTGATAAGAAATAGTATTCCGCTTTGGATCTCGGTATTGCGCTCCAGATGTAGTTTACTCATTGCGACTTTCGCTTCAGAATTTGACAACTCCGGAAGACAATCTGAGAACTCCGGAAGACAATTTGAGAACTCCTAAAGACAATCCGAGAACTCCCGAAGACAATTTGACAACTCCGGAAGACAATTTGACAACTCCGGAAGACAATTTGAGAACTCCCGAAGACAATCTGAGAACTCCTGAAGACAATCTGAGAACTCCGGAAGAGAACTTGAGAACTCCCGAAGACAATTTGACAACTCCCGAAGCCAATGGAAGACCTTTCAAAGAAGCATTAGCGACTGGGTGAAGCGAAACAACGTTCCTCATAGTAATGGGACACTATTTTCAAGCAACTCTCTTATGTCCTTTACTTAGAGCATTTGAGTATCATGTTCTACCAAAGGGATGGGGTAGAGAGGATGGCGATTTTACAATATAAGTTTTGTAAGCTCTAAAGCTTCATCCCAAAAGAATTTACAGGTGGATTTACATTCTTGCTAAGCATCTGTATTGCCTAGTTCAGCGGCAAATTGTGACTGGATGAGTGGAGAGCGCGATCGCTAAAATAGACTTCTGTTCATCATTCAGCATCTCCCTTGAAGCATTCTGTCGTTTCCGCCTCATCGCCTAGGTTGACTAGAATTGGCGCACTCTATGCTGTTTTAGCGTACACCGCTTGGGGGATTGTTCCACTGTACTGGAAGTTATTCGGACAAATTCCAGCCTTAGAAATCCTCAGCCACCGGATCATCTGGTCGATGGTCGTTCTAACTGTACTCCTTGTGCTTCAACAGCGTGGATCTGAGTTGCGTCAATTAGCACGCGATCCTAAAACGTTGAGTGCTTTACTAATGACAACCATTCTTATTTCCTTAAACTGGGGACTTTTCATCTACAGCATTACGATCAATCAGATTATTGAAGTGAGTCTGGGATACTACATCAATCCTCTGGTCAGTGTGATATTGGGAGCTGTGTTTCTCAAAGAGCGATTGAATCGGGGGCAAACGATCGCCGTGGTGCTGGCGGCAGTGGGAGTAACAAACTTTGTAGGGAATTTTGGTCAAATCCCTTGGATTGCGCTTGGTTTAGCCAGTTCGTTTGCGCTGTATGGTTTACTGCGTAAACTAATTCCGGTCACGCCACTGGTCGGCTTAACGGTAGAAACAGGCTTGGCAACTCCTGCCGCATTGATATTTGTTCAATCCTTAGCAAGCCAGGGAACAGGACATTTCGGGATAGATGGATGGCTAACCGCTTTGTTTGTCGGTTGTGGTGTAGTGACTTCATTTCCGCTGCTCTGGTTCAACAATGCCGCTAAACGGTTACGGCTCTCAACATTAGGTTTTTTTCAGTACCTTGCACCCAGTTTGCAGCTTTTGTTGGGCGTGTTCCTCTATCATGAGCCTTTCACTCTGACTCACACCGTCACCTTTACACTGATTTGGACAGCGCTTGTGATTTACTCAATAACTTCTTTGAGGACGGGGCAAGTGTCAACATAAGACTTAGACTCTTCTCAACGCAACCTGGACTCGCGCAACAAACTCGGATTCACGATCAAATGTTCAAGCACTTGCTTTGATTTCAACCGTGTCTAATCTAAACGCCCGTTTTTTTCGGTTTTTCAAATATCTCAACATTAGGGTGATATCAGAAGTGCTTCGCCGCAGCGGGCAGCATCGTTTATCTGGTCTATCCGCAGAAATTGCTTATAACGCTGTCTTTGCGCTGTTTCCAGCAATTCTGGTCGTTCTAACCGCGATCGGGCTGCTGAATATTCCAGACTCAGAATTTCGTCACTTCACTTATCAAGTGAGTGGTGTCATCCCCAATGAAGCAATGGCACTCATTCAAAAAGTTCTGCCGCAACTAAGCATCACCCGCAATCGAGGAATTTTTTCGCTCAGTTTCATGGCATCGATTTGGGTGTCCTCCAGTGTGCTAGGAGCGACAATGGCGGCGTTAGATCAAGTTCATCAAATCCCTCGCGATCGCGTTCGTCCCTTCTGGAAGGCAAAGCTAGTCTCGATCGGACTGAGTTTAGGAACCTTTCTATTGCTCGTCATCGCGTTGCTGGTCCTCTTTATCAGTGATGTGAGCGTCACGGTTGTAGCGCAGCGCAGCGGCACAATGGCTCCCAGCGTGTTTCGGTACTGGCATCTGCTGAGTCTACCGATCGCGCTAGGAATTGTCGCACTTTCCCTTGGTTTTATTTACCGTTTTGGAACGAGTCGCTGGCGCAAAGGAACCCCAATTATGCCGGGAGCAATTTTGGCAGCGCTTCTATGGGCGGTTCTCTCTGGGCTACTTCGGTTTTATGTTGCACGCTTTGGCCACTTTAACCAAACCTATAGCGCGATCGGGGCAGCCATCATCCTGCTGTTGTGGCTCTACCTCAGTGCATTCGCGATGTTATTAGGGAGTGAGTTAAATGTTGTGGTGGGAGACGCCATGCGACAAAAATCAAGGCAAAGGAAAGAGCTAGTGAAATAGACTTGTGGAGAAGGACAATCAAAGGCTGCGTCGCTAGAGTGCCATGTTAGATTTGGCACAAAGGATGTCAACTTATGTGGTGGATGAAGTGCATCACAACTAGCTAATCTAAGTACAGGACAAAAGGTACAGGACAAAAGTTTTTGTCCCGTACTTAGCCTCAATTCATACTTCTATTGTTCAACGCCCAGAATTTTATTGGATGACAGTTGAACCCTTATGAACCAGAGTTATTTTTAAATGCCTTCATGTTCGCATCTACAGCGTTCATGAAGCCCCGATTATTCACAATCGTCTTAGGTAATTGATTGGCTTTGATTGCTGCTTCAACCACATCTTGAGCAGTCAGCTTTCCTTGATTGCAGCCATCGGCAAAGGCTCCATACCCTCTCAGTCCTTGGTTACGAAAGTATCCTTGATACGCTAGAAAGACTACATCATATGGGGTCATAGACGGAATTGCAGAATTGGAACCTGCTGTAAGATTCGCGATCGTTGATTCTGAACGAGCCATTGGCACAGAAAACCCAACAAGCATGAGCAAGAGCGATCCAAGCGTGAGTATTCGATGATGCATTCATGTTCTCCTCATTCATTCCCTAAACAGCGTCGCACAACGTGATTAATAATCCCTCTACTCCGAATCGCTACTTTCGTTAGTTGACGGATTTCTGTAACTGATTTTAGAGCAGGAAGACGAGCAGAAAAAGCCGCCTCATTTGGAGGGTGGGGCTATGACTATGTGGAGAGCATCGGCGATCTCATCAATCAGGTCGTGGATCTGATCAGCACGCATCCCGACACAATCCACAAGAAGGCAGCCCTGGATAATCGACGGAGATTCTACTGCAGATTGGGTCTCGGTTGGATTTCTTGATCAACGCGGATGGCGATTTCCGCAACTTGTCTAGCCATCAGAGAAGTGTTAGCAAGCAAAAGCTCTGTAAAGATTTTTTGTGCGATCGATGCTTGTCTAAAGTCTCTTCTCAAGATAAGCCGCACAAGTTACCGAACTGCAAGTCTGACAATTTGTGGTTGTGTAACCAACTTTACTTGTCCATATTTACAGCGGTATGGCATACTCAGCGAAGTAATACGGTATCCCGATAGATTAACCGTTGTTTAGGAGGTTTCTTATGGTGACTGATTCTCAGGGGCTTACCATCAGCACAAATTCACACAGCGCACGGCAAAGTGGTTCTCCTGGGATAATCGACGGACTGAATCGATTCATCGATCAAGCTTTTTATTATGGCAATCAAGCCGAAAACGCAATTCTACAGGCACTGTCAGTAGATTCGACCTGTGCGATCGCTCAAGCTTATGCGGCGGCCTATTATCTATCTCAAGAAACCGCGATCGCTCGTCGTACTGCAATGTTGCACCTAAAAGCGGCTCACCGTTATGCAACGACGGCAACCGAACGAGAGCAATGGTACATCAACGCGATCGCAGCTTGGGCGCGAGGCGCAATTTCTGAAGCAATCGATTTACATGAAGCGATCGCAGAAGAATATCCAAGAGATCTGATTTCCGTTCAGCAAGGACAATACCACTACTTCTATCGAGGAGAAGCCAGCCGGTTGCTGAAGATTGCCGAGAAGGTACTGCCTGCAAATGTTGACACTCCTCATTTGCACTATTTGTATGGCATGATCGCGTTCGGATTGGAGCAGTGCGGCGAGTTGAACCAGGCGATGAATGTTGGACTACAAGCGATCGCATTAAATCGGTTTGATCCGTGGGCGCAACATGCGATTGCTCATGTTCTGGAAGAGCAGAATCGCCCAGAAGCAGGCATTATTTGGATGGAAAGCCATTCGGATACTTGGGAGCAATGCAATTCAATGCTATATACCCACAATTGGTGGCACATAGCACTCTATTATCTAGCGTTGGGAGATGTGGAAAAAGTGTTGGAACTGTATGATCAACACATTTGGGGGCGTGCTAACCCCTTCTCTTCCAAAGATCAAGTCGGCGCGATCGCAACATTACTGCGGTTGGAATTGCAGGGAGTGAATGTTGGTCAGCGTTGGAATACGTTAGTTCCATATCTTTATCCACGCTTGCACGAGCACGCTTTACCGTTCCAAGATCTGCACTATGTTTATGCTCTAGCCCGTGCAGAATGTACAGATTGGGTCAATGAATTGATGCAAAGTTTGACTCTTCATGCCTATCGAGTTCCAGCAGAGTCGCAATATGCTTGGCTTCATATAACGATTCCGAGCGCGAGAGGATTAATTGCTCATGCTCAGGCAGATTGGTCAACGGCGATCGCAGAAATACGTCCACGTTTGCCTAAATTGCATCGGATCGGCGGCAGCCATACCCAGCGCAAGTTATTCGAGCAAGTTTATCACCATGCGGTTTTGCAGAATGAGCAAGGCAAAAAACTGTATTCCCGCTGGCAGGCGATGTCCCACATCAAAGCTGGCTGAAGCGAGAGTTTGTCACGGCGTCATAAATTTTAGCGATCGCTGCGTAGTCTTCATTGTTAACACTTGCATATCGCTTCACGTTCATCTTTGCCATCGCAGCTTTTAGTTCTGTGTCGGGTTGAAGCAATGCCGCTTGAATCTGTCTAATCAAATCATTACCGAGATGTGCTGACACAACGATCGGTGGCATCGGACATGGATCACTCGATTCAATGGTTCGTACCTGGTGTGCTAGTTCAGGAAATACGCGGAATTCTTGTTCCAAAACCGTACTGTCGATCGCAGCACAATTTGCTTTACCCTCAATCACCCAACGAATCGATCGCTGATGAGAACCGGATTGAACTGCAGCTTTAAAGAAGCGAGTCGAACATTGTTCTTGCAGCAGGCGGTACCGAAGCAGGTAATAACCGCTATTCGAGCCAGGATCGTTATAGCAAACCGTTGAGCCTGCTAAATCCGAGAAGGTTTGAAATTGGCTTTCAGCTTGAACAATGACATCCGAGAAATAAATGGGATGATTTTGATAACGATCCGCTTGCATCACCGGAGCCGCGATCGCTCTCAATTGCTCAGGTGCTGTTCGACACTGTCGAATAAAGGGCAATCCACAGATAAACGCTAGATCAACATTATCTTCCTGCAACCGTAAATCGTTTATAGGGTCAAGATCACTGGATACAAACTGGGTTTCGCATTGCAGCACTCGACCTAGAAATAGAACGACTGATTGGTAGTATTCCATCCAATTAGGAGACAAGTAGGAAATTGCATTAAAAAGCACATTCGTATTCCTAAGTAAGAATGGAATTCATTCTAATCTCGCGTTAACCGATCGAGAAACAGAGATATCTTCTTTTTGCACTATAACCCAATACCCCCAGTAATTTAGACACACCAGTTAGAGATCGACAATCTCATCGAAATGTAATTACAATGATGATGTAGACGAATGCATCAAAACTTTTACTTCAGCACAGTATCTACATAATGTGTTGTCGATAAAGTTGCATTGTCGCATCTATCAACTCAACTGTTGTAGACGATTGCTACAAAACGTAATGCTTCTAACACAATAGTCTTTGATTAGAAGCAGCCAGAGTTTGGTGACTTTCACGTTTTTTCTGATTCAATACCTTGTTCAGAGACAATCGATTACTTGATCTGTTGGTGTTGATTTGAGTGAGGAAATCAGATGTTAAATTTATCTCAATTAGAAGAATTCATTAAGCCAGAGGCCAATTGTCTGGCTAGCTACGTGTTGGAGATGCTAACAGCGATTAAGGTCGATGAATTCAAACACTCATTTGAGCATCTTCCAGAAGATCCCTACTTAGAGGGCAACTACCGATTTAGGAGGCTCTCCCACTTCAAGATAGTTGGCGATCGCTTAATCAAGTTGCCTCATCGGTGCTTGTTTCAGAGCAGGCAACACAATCCACTGTTAGGAGACGTAGTTCGAGAGTATTCTGAGCTAGATGACGAATTAATTCAACTAGAAGATTTTCAACGATTAATTTGGGAATTTTTCCAGTTCTGCCAACCGTGTTCTACTTCTCAGGAGGTCGGAGTTCACCAGATTCGCACAACTGCATCCTCCCAAAAATCTGGTAATCCTGCACCAGAAGGAATTCATCGGGATGGTGTGGATATTGTCGGAATTTTCTCCGTCGATCGCAGCAACATTGGCGGCGGCGAAACCCATCTTTACAAGTCAAAAGATAAATCAAAAGACAGTGAGCCTCCAGCATTTAGCAAAGTATTAAATCCGGGGGAATTTCTCGTATTTAGAGATGCTCAATACTTTCACTACACTTCGCCAGTGAATGTGCTTGGAGCCGAGCAAGGAACTAGAGATGTTTTTGTTCTAACGTGTCCGGGGCTGTTTCCGCCGGATGAGAAGTGAGTGTTTTCAGAGGTAAGAGTTAGGAGACAAGAGGTAGCCAGCTACTAATTTCTACTGTTTGAACCCAGCGAGCCATTCTGGCTCCGATGTTTGAATTCCCCACAACACTCCGTCTTCTAGCCCTTGGCTCCTTCCCCAATAGGAGATTCCCATGACTGTTCTCGATCTGGGTTGGATTCGTGCCCAATTTCCTGCCCTGCGGCAAGAAATGAATGGGCATCCAGTTGTGTTTTTGGATGGGCCAGGTGGCACTCAAGTTCCGAGGCGGGTCGTTGACGCGATCGCAAACTACTTGATCACGTCAAATGCCAATCTGCATGGAGCCTTTGCCACCAGTGCGCGAACCGATGCGCTGGTAGAACGGGCACGATCGACGGTTGCCGATTTTTTAGGCTGCGATCGCGATGAGGTGGTGTTTGGGGCGAACATGACGACACTCACGTTTGCAATGAGTCGATCGATCGCGAAAGAATTGCGACCCGGTGATGAGATTGTGGTGACTAGTCTTGACCATGATGCCAATGTAGCGCCTTGGGTCGCCCTTCGAGAACGGGGTATCATTGTTCGCACGGTAAGCATTTGTGAGCATGACTGCACCCTGGACATGCTCGATCTGGCGCGTCAGATTACGAAGCGCACAAAATTAGTGGCGATCGGTTACGCCTCGAATGCAGTGGGCACGATCAATAAAGTCGCGAGCGTGGTTCGGTTAGCTCGTGCTGTGGGGGCATGGGTGTTTGTGGACGCGGTTCACTATGCGCCGCATGGATTGATCAATGTGCGGTCGCTAGATTGCGATTTTCTCGTTTGTTCCGCCTATAAGTTCTTCGGGCCGCATGTCGGCATTCTTTACGGCAAACGAGAACATTTGGTTCGGCTACAGCCTTACAAGCCCCGTCCTGCTTCTGAAGAAGTTCCATTTCGGTGGGAAACGGGAACTCAGAATTTTGAGGGACTCGCGGGAGTGGTGGCCGCGATCGAGTATTTAGCCCAGTTAGGTGAGCAAGCTTCATCTCAAGCTTCATCTATGGTCACGGAGCCTACGGTTACGGATATGGTCACGGAGCATACGGCCACAGATCGACGGAATGCTCTCGCCAGAGCAATGGTGACCATTCAAGAATATGAGCGATCGCTGTCTGAATATTTGATTCCTCATTTGCTAGAAATTCCTGGAGTCACCCTCTACGGCATTACCAATCCAGCGCAATTTGCTTGGCGCACACCTACGGTTGGAATTCGTGTTGCTGGTCATTCCCCCGCTGAACTAGCAAAGACATTAGGCGATCGCGGCATTTTCACCTGGAACGGGAACTTCTATGCGCTGAACCTGACTCAACGACTTGGAGTTGAGGAAAGTGGGGGCATGTTGCGAATCGGCTGCACTCACTACAACACCATTGAAGAACTTCAGCGTCTGCTGCACACGCTGCATGAGGTAGCAGTACGTCCGGTGAGAATTTTTAATCGCAATTTGATGTTCGAGGGGAGCCAAGAGCTAGGAAGCCAGATCTCTTGATTTCTGACTTCTCAGACAGCCATTACCGCCTCTAAAACTTGAATCAGTATGAATAAGATTTTAGTGACAGGATCGAGTGGTCAGTTGGGGAGTGACTTGGTAGTCGCCTTGCGACAGCACTATGGAATGTCCAATGTCATCGAGAGTGGTTGGAGAATCCCTTCACACAACCGTTCACTCATTTACGAGGTCTTAGATGTTACCGATCGAACACAGCTACAAAAGCTGATTGAACACTATCAAATCGATACAATCTACCATTTAGCAGGAGTCTTATCTGCCAAAGGAGAACAGCATCCCGATCGCTGTTGGGATGTCAATATCAACGGACTGCGGAATATTTTGGAGGTCGCAAAAGCTTTCAAGCTCCAAGTATTTTTTCCAAGTTCGATCGCCGTTTTTGGGCCGCACACCCCCAAACTCAACACACCTCAGATCACGGTTGAAGACCCTGCCACCCTCTACGGCATCACCAAAGTGGCTGGAGAATTGTTGTGTCACTATTACGCACAACGTCAAGTCGATGTCCGCAGCCTGCGATTGCCCGGAATTATCAGCTATAGCGCTCCTCCAGGCGGCGGCACAACTGACTTTGCGGTAGAAATTTTCCATGCTGCACTTCAAACGGGCACCTACACTTGCTTCGTCCGCCCAGAGACGCGCCTACCAATGATGTATATATCTGACGCCATTCGCGCCATTCTTGACATTATGCAAGCTGACGCCGCCGCAATCAAAATTCGCTCTAGCTACAACATCGCTGCTGTCAGCTTCTCAGTCGCAGAACTTGTTGCCGAAATTCAAAAACATCTGCCGCATTTTACTTGCGACTACGCTCCCGATTTTCGGCAAGCGATCGCGGATTCTTGGCCCTCGGTCATTGATGATTCTAAAGCACGAGCAGACTGGGGCTGGCAGCACCAGTATAATTTGGCGGCGATCGTGGAGGAAATGCTGGCAAAGGTGGACGTCAGAAGCGAGGAGCCAGGAGTTGAACGTCAAGAAATAGGAGCGTTGCGGTGATGGACAAAACAGCCATTTCCATTTTTCAATCTGTTTTAGATGAGATTCACCAATTGAACCTCACCAAAGAAGAACGAATTTTAATCACTCCGCAAGGTGCCGAAATTGTGGTTCAGGGCGATCGCACAGTTCTGAATTTCTGCGCCAATAACTACCTAGGGCTTGCCAATCATCCAGAGGTGCTTGCTGCCGCTCAAGCCGGAATCGCTCAATATGGCTTCGGTTTGGCATCGGGGCGTTTTATCTGTGGAACTCAAAGCATTCACAAGACGTTAGAAGCCAAGATTTCGGCATTTCTGGGTACAGAAGACACGATTCTATATACGTCTTGTTTTGATGCCAATGGTGGATTATTTGAAACGCTGCTAGATGCCGATTGTGCCGTAATCAGTGATGCGCTCAACCATGCCAGCATTATTGATGGAGTGCGTTTGTGCAAAGCGCAGCGGTATCGGTTCGCTCACAGCGACATGCAGGAGTTAGAACACTGTCTTCAAGCCGCACAATCAGCCAAAATCCGGTTGATTGCCACCGACGGGGTGTTTAGTATGGATGGTGACATTGCTAAACTAGCGCAAATTTGTGACCTAGCAGAAACGTATGATGCACTGGTTATGGTGGATGACAGCCATGCGACAGGAGTGTTGGGTGAGACGGGACGTGGCTCAGCCGAGCACTGTGGCGTGACCGGACGAGTAGATGGTAATGTCTCAGACATGTTGTTTGGGTCTAAATGACTAGTCCAAAGGCGATTCG